>JAATGE010000466.1 GCA_015654825.1 Rhodospirillales bacterium | reverse complement strand
CGCCGACGCCCAGCACGGCCTCCCCCGTTCCGTTCGCCCACGCCGCGAAATCCGCGCTGTAGCTCTCCTGCACGGCCAGCAGCGTCGCCGCGAAAATCGGCAGCGCGGCCAGTTTTTGCGTCGCCGGAATGGTCGCCAGCAGCCCGGCCGGAATGAAGAACCCCGCCATCGCCAGCGTCAGCATTTCGAAATTGGTGGCCGACGGCAGCACCGCGAACTGCCCGATCGCGGCCGCAATGGAGGCGAGCAGCACCGCCACCAGCAATCCCCGCAGCGACGGCACCGGATCGTCCTGCGCGGCGGTAAAGGCGCACGCGATCGAGGCGAGTTCCGCCGCCAGCGCGCCGTCCGGCCAGCCGGAGGCGATCCAGAAGCCGCACGTCGCCATCAGCACCATCGCCGCGACCGCACCGCGCAGCGCCGCCATGCCGTGGTCGCGATGGATCCGCGGCCGGTCGGCCATCCGCACTTTCAGCGGCGGCATGCGCTCCGGCCCGCCCGGGGCCAGCAGTGCCTGGCGCAGCGCCAGGAAATCCTCCCGCAAGTCGACCAGCTCGCCGAGCCGCACCAGCAACGCCTCACGCAGCATGCCGTCCCAATCGCCCCAGCCCTGCTCATCGGCCTCAAGCTCCTGCCGCGCCACCTCGGCGTGCAGCTCCACCGCCGTCCGCGGATCCACCGCATCCGGCTCCGTCGCGATCCATGCGCCAAGCCGCGCCAGCAGCGCCGTCAGCGCCGGCGTCAAACCGCCCAGGGCGCGCAAATCCGCCAGCCGGTCGCGGATCGCCGCCAGCGCCGGCAGCAGCAGCACCAGCCGCTGCTCGATCGCCGCCACCAGCGACGTCGCGCCCTGCAGCGCGGATGTGTCGTACGCCAGGTGCGAGGTCAGCGCGGCCACCTCCACCGCATCCGCGGCCAGCCGCAGCCGCGCCCGCCCCACTTCGGCATCGGAAGCGCCCTCCGCCGAAATCGCATCCTGCGCCAGCCGATCGGCACCCTGCCGCCACGCCACGAGGCGCGCCCGCAGCACCGGCCCCACCGGCCGCGGCAGCACGGCGCTGCCGATGACCGTCGCGCAGACGATGCCGAGCCAGATCTCCTCGACCCGGGAAACCGCGATGTCCCACACCGTTTCCGGCGCCGTGATGACCGGAAACCCGATCAGCGCCGCGGTGTAGCCGGCAAGCATGAAAGTGTAGCCGCGCGGCGTGCGGTCCAGCACGGCGAGATACAGGCAAAAGCCGATCCATAGCGCCAGCGCACCGGTCAGCAGCTCCGGCGAGTCGATCAGGTTCGGCACCAGCACCACCGTCGCCGCCGCCCCGATCAGGGTGCCGACCAGCCGGTACGCGCCCTTGGAGCGCAGCGCCCCGCTGAGCGGGTTCGCCACGATGTAAACCGTCGCCACTGCCCAGTACGGCCGATCGAGCCCCACGGCCTGGGCGATGTACAGCGCCAGCATGGCGGCACCGAACATCTTGACGGAGTACAGCCACCCGTCCAGCTGAGGCCAGTAGCGCGACGCTTCCATGGCGGCGATCTTTATGCAGCCGAGGAAGGAAGGCCAAGGGGCGGCGGCCGCGTGGCTGGCACCATGCAGGTGGGCGGCGGTGCCCCCAGGCCTTCCGCCACGAACGCGACCGACGCAAACTCGCCGTTGCACGGCAGGTCCCGCTGCCGCGGCGTCACGCTCGGAGGCAGCAGCATGTCCACCGCCGCATTCGACAACCTGCCGGAACCGCTCAAGACCATCCGCACCCGGCCGCTGTTCGTCATGCGCCTGTCCGCGCGCGTGTTGGCGGTCGGCGCGACGCCGGCGGGCTTTCGCCGTGTCGGCATCGTGCCCGGCGGTTCGTTCGAGGGCGAGCGCCTCTCCGGCACGGTGCTGGACGGCGGCAGCGACTGGCAGCAGGTCCGGCCGGACAACGCGGTGACGCTCGATGTGCGCGTGCTGCTGAAGACGCACGACGAGGCGCTCGTCACGATGACCTACCAGGGCATCCGCCACGGCCCGCCCGACATCGTCGCGCGTATCGAGAAAGGCGAGACCGTCGATCCGTCGACGCACTATTTCCGCACGAACCCGCGCTTCGAGACCGCGGCGCCGCAGTACGATTGGCTGAACCGGCTGCTGGCTATCGGCACCGGGCATCGTGGTGCCGACGGCGTCACGTACAGCGTGTTCGAGGTGCTGTAAAAGGCGATATTATACTTGCCAAACCCATCATTGCGGCGTAGGGTGAAGCCATCGAGAGGATAAACCGATGGCCAGCGTTCTCAATGTCTCCCACTTTCAAAACGAAACAGCGGCTTACGCCAAGCTAGAGAGCTTGGTTTGGCCGAATGGCCCGGTCTGCCCGCACTGTGGCGGCACGGATCGTATGAAGCTGATGGGCGGCAAGGCAACCCGCCCTGGCCTGTATAAGTGCTACGACTGTCGGAAGCAGAGCCGTGTCACGGTCGGCACCGTGTTCGAGGCCAGTCATGTGCCCCTGCACGTTTGGCTACAGGCCGCCTACCTGATGTGCAGCAGCAAGAAGGGCGTTAGCTCCAATCAGTTGCACCGCACCCTCGGCGTGACGCTGAAAACCGCTTGGTTCATGTCCCATCGCCTCCGCGCCGCCATGGATGCCGGCACCTTGCCGCCCCTAGGTGGCGAGGGCGTGATCGTCGAAATCGACGAAACCTCCATCGGCAAGAAGGAAGGCGTGCCAGTTCGCCGGGGCTACGCTCACAAGCACGCCGTCATGTCCCTAGTGAAGCGCAGCGCCAAGGGCGCGACGGTCCGCTCTTTTCATGTCAGCGGCACCGCCGCCGCCGATCTGCTGCCGATCATCAAGGCGAATGTCACGTCCGGCACGCACGTCATGACCGATGAAGCCGGCCAGTATGCCCATCTTAACAAGCATTTCGCGGCCCATGACTTCACCACGCATAGCTCTGGCGAATACGTCCGCGACGGCTACATCCACACGAACACAGTTGAAGGCTACTATAGCGTGTTCAAGCGTGGGATGACGGGCATTTACCAACACTGCAATGAGCGGCACCTACGCCGCTATGTCGCTGAGTTGGATTTCCGGTACAACAACCGCATTAAGCTTGGTGTTGACGATTTGTCTCGTACTCACAATGCACTTCGTAGTATTGTCGGTAAGCGGCTGACCTACAGGGACTCGTCGTCGGGCGCCGCCTGAGGAGAAAGTTCATGGGCGCCCCCGATCTGCTGCGAACAGGCATATACAGCGTATCCGAAGCGGCGGAGCTTATTGCGGTTCGGCCGCCAAAAATTCGCGCGTGGATTGACGGCTGGCCCGGAACCGAAAAAGCACCCGTTGTATCCAATCAACTCGGATGGGTTGATAAACAGCTCGCCTTTAGCTTCGCCAATCTTATGGAGCTTCGGTTTATAGCCTTCTTTTCCGGCGCAGGCGTCAAAATTAATGAGATTAGACGCATCATGGAAGAGGTGCGGCTTACGCTGCACCGCCCCCATCCGTTTGCAACCCAACTTGTTTTCAAGACCGACGGCCGAAAAGTAGTGGCTGAAAGCGCCAGGCGAAATGGCGTTAAGGATTTGTATGACCTCCGCTCTCGAAACTTCGAGATCGGGGTTGTTGTCTATATGTCCCTGAAGGATGGCGTCGTCTATGACCCCAAAGGGGACGCTCGTGCGTGGTATCCGCGACAGAAATTTGCGCCGAATGTGATCATCCATCCCAGCCTTGCGTTTGGGCGCCCTGTCATCAAGGGTCGCGGTATCCCGACCGAAGCTATCGCCGACACCGCTCGCGCGGAAGGCAGCATTGAAGCAGCTGCCGCCATTTTTGAGATAACCGCGAGCCGCGCCAAAGAAGCGGTTGACTTCGAAGAACGATTACGCCGAGCCGCGTGAAGATCGCGTTTGATGAACATGTACCTCCAACAATCGCTAAGGTGTTTATATCCTTAACGAAGGAAAAAGTGATTCAGAGAACCTGTAAAGGAATGATTATAGAAAAGGCTGAGGACTACGCGCCTAAAACTTCGGATGCCGACTATGTTCGGAAAAGCGATGTCCCGTGGTTAGATAGGTTTGCTAGGGCTGGCGGGAAAGCTGTCATTTCCGGCGATGTGGGGATGAGGCGGAAGCCACACGAGCGTTTAGCCCTTTATGACCATGGCTTCGTGGTTATCTTCTTTGAGAAGCAATGGGCAGGTCTGACATTTTTCCGCAAATCATCTCTTCTCTTGCACTGGTGGGAGGAGATCACAACTAAACTCACCACGGCCCAGCCGGGGACATTTTGGGTCGTGCCGTCCAGCTGGCCGCCCAAGGGTGGCGAACTAAGGAATGTGTCATTAGGACTAGCTCAGTTGCTAAAGGATAGTCCGGTTCGCTCGGTTAAAGGCGAGCGAAGAAAAAAAGCGGCTCCGCGCAAAGTGCGCACGGAAGCGCGTCAGCAGGTATTTACTGATTTACTGGAGGCGCAAGATGCAGACAAAAAAGGATGATGCCGCCCAACTAGAACGCTTCAAGGAAACCGCTCGCCAGCTAGGGTGCGACGAGGACGAGGCGGCCTTTGACGAAAAGCTGCGGCGGATCGCC
Organism: Rhodospirillales bacterium; assembly: GCA_015654825.1. Lineage (GTDB taxonomy): Bacteria > Pseudomonadota > Alphaproteobacteria > Acetobacterales > Acetobacteraceae > CAJCIS01. The sequence continues at coordinate 5,880 of JAATGE010000466.1, read as the reverse complement.
CAGCAGAAGCACAAAGACGCGCCCAGTGGGGAGCGGCCGAAATGAGGCTTGGCCGTGGCGGCCTGATCCTACTTGTGGGGATGTCTGCGGCACCGCCAGCATCCGCTAATTTTAACCTTATTGGCGCGGGGCTGGCATCTTGTGGTACATGGACGCAAAACCGAAAGCGCCCGACGCTTGATACAAAGCAGATTGAACAATGGATGTTGGGGTTCTTATCGGGCGCTGGATACATCGGAGCCCCCAAATACGACCCTCTTAATGGGTTAGATGCGCCAGCCGTTCTGGCTTGGGTCGATAATTTCTGTGCGGCAAACCCCCTCAAGAGCATCTCCGATGCTGGCTACAGTTTCATCGACACCCACCCAAAATAACGAAACGGTAATTTAGTGGGTTTGGCAAGTATAATATCGCCCTGTAAAAAAGGCCAGGGCTCTGCCCTGGCATTCCTTAACCCTGCGCTTCATTTCCCGCCGGCACTCATCCACCCGCTGATCCGCGGCCAATGTTCTTTCAGTGTGCGCGCGCCCATGAACAGGCCGATATGGCCGCCGGGCACTGTCTCCTGCACGATCCGGTCTTTTGGAGTGCCGATATATTTCACCGCGTCCAGCACTTGCTCCGGTGTTGTAATGTCATCGCTGGCGCCCGCCAGCAGATAGACGGGGCAGGTAATGTCATGCAGATCGAGGCGGCGCCCCAGGCCCACGAACTTGCCCTTGGCGAGGCGATTTTGCTTGAACAGCTGCTCGATCACCTGCAGGTACCAGCGTCCCGGCAGGTCGATCGGGTTCTCGTACCAGCTCGAAAAGGTCTCCTCCTTGGAGATGTAGGCGGGATCGTCGATGTGCTCGTACAGATCGATCTGATCCTGCACGTAATGTTGCTCCGGATTCATGTTCTTCCAGCCCTGGAGCATGAATTTGCCTTGCATCAGGCCGCCGCCCAGCCCGACCAGTTCGCGGTAGAACGACATCGGCGACTGGTGCGCCATGCGCTTGATCGGGCCGTCGCCGGCGTCCGTATCGATCGGCGCGCCGGCCAGCACCAGCGTATTGACCTTTTCGGGAAACCGCGCCGCGATCATGGCGGACACCCAGCCGCCCTGGCATAGCCCGACCAGATTGACCCGCCCACCAAGATCGTCGATCGCCACGACCATTTCCGCGAGGTAGTTGTCGACCTCCAGATCCTTCATATCGGCGGTGGCGGGCTTCCAATCGGTCAGAACCACACGCCCGAGGCCGTTCGCGAGCAGGGTCTGCACCAGGCTCTGGCCGTCATGGTAATCGGCGATCACGGCGGTATGGCCGGCGTACGGCGCCACGACCAGCGTCGCCAGCCCTTCCGGCTTGCCGTATTCGCGCAGCTTCATGGTGCGCAGATCGAGCCGCACCTGGTTCGGCGTTGCCAGCGCGGGCCGCAATTCGTCGTGGATCTTGATTTCTTCCTCGACGAACTTGACGTTTTTCGCGAGCATGTCCGTGCCTGCCTCGAACATCGAGGCGGCCATCGCCATCGGCCAGAACGCGGGCACGCTCGTCAGCGTGTGTTTCGCGGGTTTTACCGGCGCGGTCTTGCTCATGATAGATTCCTTTGCGAGAGCGGTTTTGCCCGGCCGTGAAAATCGAAAGCGGGCGGATCGCGCGTCAGCCGACGATGTGATAGCCCGCGTCGATATATTCCACGTTGCCGGTCAGCGCGGCGGCGCCGTCGCTGCACAGGAATGCGGCGAGGTTGCCGATATCCTCGATGCCGACGAGCCGGTGCTCGGGCGTGCGCGCCCGCGCCCGCTCCAGCAGTTCGTCGAAACCCTCAATGCCGGAGGCAGCGCGCGTCTTCAGCGGCCCCGGCGAAATCGCATGCACGCGAATGGCCTTGGCACCGAGTTCTGCCGCCATGTAGCGCACCGAACTTTCCAGCGCCGCCTTGACGGGACCCATGAGATTGTATTCGCCGACGACCTTTTCCGCGCCGTAGAAAGTGACGGTCATCAGGCACCCGCCTTTGTCCATCAGCTTTTCGGCCATGTGCGCCATGCGGATGAAGGAATGGCACGATACGTCCACCGCCATCGCGAAGCCCGCCTGGGAGCAGTCGACGACCCGGCTGTGCAGGTCCTCCTTCGGCGCATAGGCGATGGAGTGCAGCAGGAAATCGAGCCGCCCCCAATCCTGCTGAATGCGCGCGAATACCGCCTCGAGTGCCCCCGGCTCGCGCACGTCGCACGGCAGGATGATCTTGCTGCCAAGCTGTTCGGCGAGCGGCCGCACGTACGGCTCCGCCTTCGCGTTCAGGTAGGTGACGGCAAGCTCCGCGCCGGCGGCGCGAAACATTTTGGCGCAGCCATAGGCGATGCTGTTTTCATTGGCGATGCCTATGACCAGGCCGACTTTTCCCTGCAACAACGCAACATTCTCCGCGACCAGAAAGGTGCGAGCGCCGCGACGCCGATCGCATCGGCGCTCGTCGGCCCGAACGGTGCGCACATTGGCTCATCGGGGCGCGTGATCGTTGATCGATATCAATCGCTGCGTGAAGCCCGCGTGACAATTTGGTGATGAAGATCGGCGAACGGCAATCCGGCGATGCGGGCCGCCTAAACGCCGGAATTCAGCCGGCGCCGCCATGGTTCACGGAATGACGACGCTGACGCCGGGCACACTGACGCCGATGCCGGGCCCATAAACCACCGGCGGCGGATAGCCATAGGGCGACCCATAATAGGGCGAGCCGAAAACCACCGGCGGCGCGCGATAATAACCGCCGCGCCAACCGCCGCCGCCACGCCAGCCGCCACCGCCGCGATAGCCCCAGCCCGCGTGGCCGACGCCGCCGCCGCGTCCGTGGAAGCCGCGGTCGACACGGTGCGGTGCTGCCGCGGCGCTCGACGCCGTCAGCATCGAAAGACTGGGAATGCTCGAGAGCGCAAGCAGAACGGCCAGCATGGCCGGCCGCCTCGATTGCCGATCAGCAATGATAATCCTGGTCACGATGACCTCCTGTGGTGGGCGGAGCGCTGTGGCGCGGTGTGGCCGGCCCACTTCAGCTATGCTTGCCGGGCGCGCCGCGGCGGCCGAACGTTTCGAACACGTCGTCCGCCAGCTTCTTCTGCGGGTCCGGGATCGAATTGTACAAGGCCGTGAACGACGAAATCAGGTTCTTCAGCCCGTCGACATGCGCCTGGGCGAATTTCTCGTAGGCGGTCAGATCGTCGATCGCGGTCATGGTTTTCGGATCCACGGTGGTTTTTTCCGCGGCCAGCTTCTGCATCGCCGCCGAATTCTCACGCATCGCCTGCGCGACGTCGTTCCACTTGGTTTCTTCGTCGGGGGTGATTTTCAGCGCGCTGTGCAGGCTGCTGATGCGTTGTTCGACCGTCTCGCCCCGGGTCTCGGTTGCCCCTGCGGCTGCCGCGGCGTGCGGCGCGTTGGCCGCATGAGCCACGCTCAGCAGGCCGGCGAACATCGTGGCGGCCAGCAACGCGGCAATCGCGAGGGGCCGCATTGCGGGTGCGGTGGCGGCGGACGCATGGGCCAGAGCCGACATGGGTGGATTCCTTTCGGGCCGACGAATGCCGCCGGAGTTCCCTCAAGCTGGCTATGGCGCCGGCCATCGTAAGTCCCCGGAAACTACTCAGGCCGGCCGCGGGAGACAGGCAAGGAATAAGGCCAGGGCTCTGCCCTGGACCCGCTGGGGCCAGTAGGCCCCAGACCCCATTTATCTGTTCCGAGTCTGGTGTTGGCACTGAGCGCGCCGCTAAATCCAACGACTCGCTGGACCGTACAGAAGACTCCCGCCGCGCAGCGCGTACGACAGCGGCGGCACGCCGTCTTGGGTCCAGGGGGCGGAGCCCCTTGGTCGGCGAAGCCATCAAAATCCAACTCATTGATGTCGTTCCGTAATCCTCATCCCACGGATATTTGGCAGACCCCAGGCCTTACTATCGCGCCAGCCACCGAAGCGTCGAAACCAACACAGGGGCCCGTGATTTCCTATTGAACCACTTCGCATTGTAGAAATCGCATGGCCGATTCAACGTGCCTTGGGCGTTTAACTCCTTATATCCCCTTTCGCCGTGGGAGCTTTTCCTGTTCTTTCCCACCGGATGAGGGTTCGCCGTGTTCGATTGCACCTGCCCGGCCGGTAGTATTGACCTCGACTTCCGCGTCACCGCGGAAATCTCCGGCCTGTGTGCCCGCCACGCCGGCGCCGTGGCGCTGCGCCGCGCCATCCGCGAGGAGTTTCCCGGCCGTATCGCCGTCGTCTCGTCTTTCGGCGCCGAGAGCGCCGTGCTGCTGGCCCTGGTTGCCGACATCGACCCCGCGACCCCGATCCTGTTCGTCGACACAAGGCAGCATTTCCCGGAAACCCTGGCCTACCGCGACGAGCTGGCGCGCTTCCTCGGCCTGACCGACGTGCGCAGCATCGGTCCCAGCAACGCGGAGATCGAGGCCAACGATCCGCCCGGCGAACTGTGGCGTTTCGATCCGGACGCCTGCTGCCGCTTCCGCAAGGTGACACCCCTGGACCGCGCGCTGGAGCCGTTTGCCGCCTGGGTAACCGGCCGCAAGCGCCATCAGGCATTGACCCGCATCGCGCTGCCGGTCGTGGAACGGGTCGACGGCAAGACCAAGATCAATCCGCTGGCCGACTGGACCGCCGAGCAGGTGGACGCCGAAATCACCCGTCGCGGCCTGCCGCGCCATCCGCTCAGCGCCATGGGCTACCCCTCGATCGGGTGCGCCACGTGCACCCGCGCCGTCGCCTCCGGCGAGGATCCGCGCAGCGGCCGCTGGTACGGCACCGGAAAAGTCGAGTGCGGCATCCACCGCCTGCCCGAAACGGTGGACTGACGCTGCCATAAGCGGCAGCCTGCCGCGATGTCGTCCGGCTTGCCCTGGTCAGTTTCGTTCAAGGGCGCCGCCTGGCGCGGCCGCTGGGTCGAAAGCCAGCGCGAACTGCCCGAGGAAGCCGCGGTCGCGCTGACCTATAACCGCGTCACGCACGCCGTCATGATGGCGACGGCGGCGGATTTGCACGATTTCGCGGTGGGATTTTCGCTGTCCGAAGGGGTGATCGGCAGCCCGCCGGATATCGAGGATTTGGCCATCGTGCCGGTCGAGGGCGGCATGGAACTGCGGATGTGGATCCCGGTCGCGCTGATGACGGCGCTGGAAACGCGCCGTCGGCGCCTGGCCGGCGCCACCGGCTGCGGCATGTGCGGCCTGGAGAGCCTGGCGGAAGCGTTGCGGCCGGTGCCGCGGGTGGGGGCGGGCCGGGTGTTTTCCCCCGCCGAAATCATGGCGGCTGCCGCCAGCCTGGCGCCCGCGCAAGTGCTGGGTCGCGCGACCAGGGCGGTGCACGCGGCCGGATTCTGGCGGCCTGAGGACGGATTGTGGGCGCTGCGGGAGGATGTCGGGCGGCATAACGCGCTGGACAAACTGTACGGATCCCTCGCCGCCGCGGGGATGGCCGCGGCCGAGGGCGTCGTGGTGCTGACCAGCCGCATTTCCATCGAGCTGGTGCAGAAGGCAACGCGCATGGGCGCCTGCGTCGTGGTGGGCGTCTCGGCCCCGACCGCATTGGCCGTGCGGGCCGCGACGGAGGCCGGGCTGACGCTGGTCGGCGTGGCGCGCGAGGACGGTTTCGAGGTGTTTTGCGGGGAGGAGCGGCTTGGTAAGGGCAGTGCCCGATAAGCGCGAAGCTAGGGATTATACCAACGGCCTTAAATTTTGACCTGTCAAAGGCCAGGGCTCTGCCCTTATCCGCGCCCTGGACACGGCCGCAGGAGTCAAGATTTCCGGCAGTTGGTATTATATGACGAAATCAATTGGTTGAGTTTTAGTGGCTTCGCCGACCAGGGGCGCTGCCCCCTTG
>JAATGE010000129.1 GCA_015654825.1 Rhodospirillales bacterium | reverse complement strand
GATGCGGCCACCGACGGCGAGGACAGGCTGGTGGTTAACATCCTGCATCCGCACGCGCGCGACGATTGGCCGGCGACGCGCGACGCCGCGATCCTGTGGGCGTTCACCCGTTACGCGGCGCTCGCCTGGGCACCGCGCCGCGTTCGCGTGAACGCCGTCGGGCTAGGGGTCAGCCCGGTAACGGCCGCACAGCCCGCCGAGGCCGCCGGCCAACCGGCGGGCCCCGCCCCCGCGCGACCCGCCACAGCGGCGGACGTGGCCGCGACGATTATGGCCATGTGGGGCTTCCCCAGCATGACCGGCCAACTGATCAGGCTCGGTGCCTGATGGATCAGCCCCGGATCGCCGATGCCCAGCGCGCTTTGCGGCACGTCTTCCTGCGCGACATGGTGCTTGCCGCCTCGATCGGCGTGCATGCGTTCGAACATGATGCCACCCAGCGCATACGCATCAATGTCGATCTCGGCGTCGACGACGACGGGGCCGCGCCGATGTCGCGCGCGGCGGCCCGGGTCGCGCAGCCGGATGAGCTCTCGCGCGTGGTCGATTACGGCGCGGTGGCGCGCCAGGTGCGTGCCATCGTGGCGGCGGGCCACGTACGGCTGCTGGAAACCCTGGCGGAGCGGATCGCTGAGGCATGCCTGGCCGACCCGCGCGTCGGTCTCGTGCGTATCCGCATCGAAAAGCTCGATATTTTCGCCGACATCGCCTCCGTGGGCGTCGAAATCGAACGCCGCCGCGCGCCGGCGCCGTGAGTAATCCCCCACTGTCAGGCGATCTCAATATCGTTGCTACGCCTTAGTTTTGTGGCGGGCGCGTGACAGACACGGCATAGCAAAATGCGCGTTTTCAATAGGTTAGCCGGTTTGGCGGGTTTCACGCATTTGTCATAAAGCCTTGAATTCGCTGCGCCACCCCAATTTATGCCGACAGCCGCCCACAGACTTATCCACCGAGTTTTCCGCCCCCGCGGAAGCCGCTTGTTGCCCCCGCACAACCCCCGGGCGTATCCCACCGAAACCGAACATGTCCGATATTTCCGAGCCAGCCCCCGCCTCGCCCGCGCCCGAAAAAGGCGCCGCCGTGATCGAAGCAGCGCTGGTCAACCTGCCGCTCTCCCCCGGCGTCTACCGCATGCTCGATGCGGCGGGCGACGCGCTCTACGTCGGCAAGGCGCGCAGCCTGAAAAAGCGCGTCGCCAGCTTCATCCAGTCCGGCCGTCTCGACGAACGCCTGCGCCGCATGGTGTCGGAGACGTGCGCGCTGGAAATCGTCACCACGCACACCGAGGCCGAAGCGCTGCTGCTGGAGGCCAATCTCATCAAGCGCCTGAAGCCGCGCTTCAACATCGTTCTGCGCGACGACAAATCCTATCCGTGGCTGATGCTGGCGGAGGATCACCCGTTTCCACAGGTCGCGAAGCATCGCGGTGCCCGCACCCGCAAGGGCACCTACTGGGGCCCGTTCGCCAGTGCCTGGGCGGTGAACCAGACCGTCACAGCCATGGAGCGGGTGTTCCTGCTCCGCTCCTGCGCCGACACGGTTTTTGCGACCCGCACCCGTCCCTGCCTGCTGCACCAGATCAAGCGCTGCTCGGCGCCGTGCGTCGGCCGCATCGACGCGGAGGAATACGCAAAACTCGTGGCCCAGGCGAAAGGGTTCCTCAGCGGCAAGGTCGCCACTGTGCAGCGCGAATTGTCAGCGGAAATGCAGGTGGCCTCCGACAACCGCGAATTCGAACGCGCGGCCTCGTTGCGCGACCGCATCCGCGGCCTGACCCATGTGCAGGGCAGCAGCGGTGTCATCAACCCGGCGAGCCTGGAGGACGCCGATATCGTCGCGCTTTGGCAGCGCGCGGGGCAAAGCTGCGTGCAGGTGTTCTTCATCCGTGGCGGCCACAACAACGGCAACCGCGCGCATTTCCCGAGCCACGCGAAATCCGACGAGCCGGGCGATGTGCTCGCGGCGTTCCTGGCCCAGTTCTACGACGACAAGCCGCCGCCGCCGCAGATCCTGACCAATCACGAAGTGCCGGAATGCGAATTGATCGAGGACGCGCTGAGCCTGAAAGCCGGCCGCCGGGTCAATATCGCGGTGCCGCAGCGTGGCGAAAAGCGCGCGGTCGTGCTGCACGCCGAAACCAATGCGCGCGAGGCGCTGGAACGCAAACTCGCGGAATCCACCGGCCATGCCAAGCTACTGGAAGGCCTCGCCACCCTGTTCGGCCTGCCCGAACCGCCGGCGCGTATCGAAATTTACGACAATAGCCACATCATGGGCAGCAACGCCTACGGCGTCATGGTCGTTGCCGGACCGGAGGGTTTCTGCAAGAACGCCTATCGCAAATACGGCATCCGCGGGCCGATTACGCCCGGTGACGATTTCGCCATGATGCGCGAGGTACTGACGCGCCGCTTTTCCCGTGCCCTTAAGGAACAGGAGGAAGGCGGCACCGATCTGCCCGATATCGTGCTGATCGATGGCGGCGCCGGCCAATTCTCGGCGGCCCGAGCCGTACTCGCCGATCTCGGCATCACGGACGTGAAACTCGTGGCGATCGCCAAGGGCCCGGATCGCGACGCCGGCCGCGAATGGTTCCATACCGGCGACAAACCGCCGTTCCAGCTGCCGCCGCGCGACCCGGTGCTGTATTACCTGCAGCGCCTGCGCGACGAGGCGCACCGTTTCGCTATCAGCACACACCGCGCCAGCCGCAGCAAGGCGCTGGTGCGCAGCGAACTGGACGAAATTCCGGGCATCGGCGCGGCGCGCAAGAAAGCGCTGCTGCACCATTTCGGGTCCGCGCGCGGTGTCAAGCAGGCGGGACTCGAGGATCTGCACGCGGCGCCGGGAATTTCCACCGAAATCGCGAAGCGGGTTTATGAGTTTTTCCACCCTGGTTGAGGCTTGGTTGGCGCAGAAGGACAGGGCCAGGATTAGGGTTAGGGAACGGGGTCAATTGGCTTCGCCGACCGGGGGCTCTGCCCCCTGGACCCCCGACGGCGTGCCGCCGCCTGCGTATTCGCTGCGCGGCGGGCGTCTTCTGTACGTAGTTGCGAAACTGTAGGTCGGGTCATTGGTTCGCAGCCGATGTCAGGTTCGGAACAAATAAAATGGGGTCTGGGGCCTACTGCCCCAGCGGGTCCAGGGCAGAGCCCTGGCCTTACTTTTCTCATGAACAGTTGCGCTGCACCCGACGCGTTGCCCGACTGCGCGTGCTGCTTGCCGCGATGCGGCGACTCCTTTATCGCACCGCGCAGGCGCGCTGCCGCCCGGAGATCCAACCATGTGCGGCCTGGCCGGCATTCTCTACGCCGACCCCGAGCAAAACCCTGATCTGAGCCTCGCCAGAGCCATGACCGACGCGATCGCCCATCGCGGTCCGGACGGCGAGGGGTTTCACGCCGAGCCGGGAATTGTGCTTGGCCACCGGCGCCTTGCGGTCATCGATCCGGCCGGCGGCCAGCAGCCGATGTATAACGAAGATAATTCGGTCGCGATCATATTCAACGGCGAAATCTACAACCACGAAGCGCTGCGCGCCGAATTGCGCCAGCGTGGCCACAGCTTCCGCAACCACTGCGATACCGAAGCGATCGTGCATGCCTGGGAAAGCTGGGGCCCCGACTGCGTTACCCGCCTTTCCGGCATGTTCGCGTTCGCGCTGTGGGACCGAGCGCGCCGCACGCTTTTCTGTGCCCGCGACCGCCTCGGCAAAAAGCCGTTCTATTATGCAACAACCGGCGGCGATTTCGTATTCGCCTCCGAACTCGCGGCCCTGTTCGCACTCCCCAACCTGCCGCGCCGCATGCGCCCCGAAGCGGTGGAGGATTTCTTCGCATTCGGCTACGTGCCCGAGCCGGGCACGATTTTTTCCGGCATCGAAAAACTGCCCGCTTCCCACACGCTGCTGATCGAAAACGGCCGCGCTCCCGTGCTGCGCCGCTATTGGAGCCCGCCGACACACATAACGCCGTGCACCGAGGCGGACGCATTGATCGCCATGCGCGCCCACCTCGACGATGCGGTCGGCACCCGCCTGGTCGCGGATGTGCCGCTCGGCGCGTTCCTGTCCGGTGGGGTCGATTCCAGTGCCGTGGTCGCGACAGCCGCCGGCCTGCGCGCCACGCCGCTCGACACTTTCACGATCGGCTTCGACGGCGCCGAGGACGAAACCCCGTTCGCCCGCATGGTCGCCGACCGTTACGCTACGCGCCAGCATGAGGAACGCGCCGCCGCCATCGACATGATCGACGGCGCCCGCATGCAGGCCGCGGTGTTCGGCGAGCCGTTCGGCGACGCCTCCTCGGTGCCCACGTTGACCGTCTGCCGCCTGGCCCGCCGCCACGCGACAGTCGCCGTTTCAGGCGATGGAGGCGACGAAGTGTTCGCCGGCTATCGCCGCACCCGCTGGCACATGCTGGTCAGCGCCGCCCGCCGCACCCTGCCCGCCACGTTGCGCCGCCAACTGATAGGCCGCCTCGCGGCGATCTACCCAAAGCTCGACCGCGCCCCGCGTTTCCTGCGCGCCAAGCACACGCTCACCGAACTCAGCCTCAGCGACGCCGACGGTTTCGCGCGCATTTCCACGAAAATCCACACCGCGCGCCGCCACGCTTTGTTCAACCCCGCGCAGCGCGCTGCCATCGCCGGCCACGACCCCTTCGCGCCCCTCGCCGCCCAGTTCGCCGCCACCGAGGACACCGATCCTTTGTTGCAGGCCCAGCTCGCGGACCTCGCAACCTGGCTGCCCGGCGACATCCTGACCAAGGCCGACCGCGCCAGCATGGCCGCGTCGCTGGAAATGCGCGCGCCGTTCCTGGACCACACGCTCGTTGAATGGGGCCTGTCGCTACCGGCAAAATTGAAAATTCGCGGCGCCCAGGGCAAATACGTTTTGAAGAAAGCGATGGAGCCATTGTTGCCGCACGCTTTGCTTTATCGGCCGAAGCAGGGATTCACCAACGATCTGGCGCCATTGTTCCGCCGCGACGCCGGGCGCGTGCGCGGCCGGCTGCTCGGCGCGCCGATGCTGGACTCCGGCCTGTTCGATGCGCCGGCGATCGCCCGCACGATCGACGAACATGCGGCTGGCAGCTTCGATCATTCGCAGATGATCTGGTTGCTGCTGGCGTTCGAGGGGTTTTTGTACCATCAGACCAGCGTTGGCCAATGATGAGATCGCACGGAAGGCCAGGAGGCTCTGCCCCCTGCACCCCCGCTGGGGCCTTAGGCCCCAGACCCCATTTCATTGTTCCGAGCCTAATTAATGGGGTCTGGGGACTTGTCCCCAGCGGGTCCAGGGCAGAGCCCTGGCCTTCCTGATGCCCCCCGAGCTGCTTCACATATTCCCCACCTTCGCCGTCGGCGGAGCCCAAACGCGCTTCGCCGCCATCGCCAACCATTTCGGCCGCGACCTGCGTCACCGTATTATTGCACTCGATGGCAAACTCGACGCGCGCGAAAAACTTCGCACTGGCCTCGATGTTTCGTTTCCCGACATCGCGTGGCCCCGCGGCAGCAATCCGACCACCTGGCGCCGCATTCGCGCCTATCTGCGCGAAGCGCCGCCGGACGTGCTGATTACCAGCAACTGGGGTTCCATCGACTGGGCCATTGCCCGCCTCGGTACAGGACTGCGGCACGTGCATACGGAGGACGGTTTCGGCCCCGAGGAGCGCGATCGCCAACTCACCCGCCGCGTGCTGATCCGCCGCCTGGTGCTTCGCCGCAGCGCCGTAATGGTGCCGAGCCGCACCTTGCAGCGTATTGCCACCGAGATCTGGCGCCTGCCGCCCGGCAATCTGCACTATATCCCGAACGGCATCGATCTGACCCATTTCGAAACAGCAACGCCCGCGCCGCTCCCCCCGGGCGACGGCCCGGTAGTCGGCACCATCGCCGCCCTGCGCCCCGAGAAAAACCTGGCTCGGCTGATTAACGCGTTCGCCCGCCTGCGGCGGCTTCGCCCAGCGCGCCTGGTTATTGTCGGCGACGGCCCCGAACGCCAGGCGCTGCAGACGCTGGCCTCATCGCTTGGCATCGCCCAGGACATTCAATTTGCCGGGCACAGCCTCACTCCGGAGCGTTTCCTCGCGGCGTTCGATATTTTTGTGCTGTCGTCCGATACCGAACAAATGCCCTTGACGCTCCTGGAGGCGATGGCTGCCGGCCTGCCGATCGCCGCCACCGACGTCGGCGACGTGCGCGCGATGCTGGCAGCCGCAAATGCGCCCTTTGTCGTGCCGCGGAACGAAGAGGCGCTGGCCCGCGCGATGGAAACAGTGCTGGCGGATCCAGCAAGAGCGCGCACGGTCGGCGCGGCCAATCGCGACCGCGCCGCTGCGGAGTTTGACCAACGCGCTATGTTCGAGCGCTATCGGGCGCTACTCCAGGATTGATGGCTTCGCCGACCAGGGGGCTCTGCCCCCTGGACCCCCGACGGCGTGCCGCCGCCGTCGTATTCGCTGCGCGGCGGGAGTCTTCTGTACCGTCTTGCGAGACGTGGGATTTGGCGGCGCGCTCGCAGCCGATGCTACGCTCGGAACCAGAGTAATGGGGTCTGGGGCCTACTGGCCCCAGCGGGTCCAGGG
>JAATGE010000662.1 GCA_015654825.1 Rhodospirillales bacterium | reverse complement strand
CGCGGCGTCGTTGCGCCGGTACTGCATCTCCACCAGTGCCTTGGTCAGTGCCTCGCGCGCGATTTTGCCGCCGACCTCCAGCTTCACCACCATGCGCGAGTAGGTTTCCACCGACCCGATACCGTAAATGCACGAAACCGAGGCGACGATCACGACGTCATTGCGTTCCAGCAGCGACTGCGTGGCGGCGTGGCGCATGCGGTCGATCTGCTCGTTGATCTGCGCGTCCTTCTCGATATACGTGTCGGTGCGCGGCACATACGCTTCCGGCTGGTAGTAGTCGTAATAGCTGACGAAATACTCGACCGCGCCGTCCGGGAAGAACCCCTTCATTTCGCTGTACAACTGCGCCGCCAGCGTCTTGTTCGGCGCCAGGATCAGCGTCGGCCGCTGCACCGCCTCGATCACCTTCGCCATGGTGAAAGTCTTGCCCGAGCCGGTAACGCCGAGCAGCACCTGGTCCTGCTCGCCGCCGACGACCCCCGCCACGAGCTCGCGAATGGCGGTCGGCTGATCGCCCGCCGGCTCGTACTCGCTGACCACGCGCAACACCCGCGTCGCCGGCTTGACCGGCTGGCGAATGGGCGCGAAGGGAACCAGCGCTGGGCGCGGGCGAGTGGCGACGGCAGGTGGCATGGCGGCTCCAGGGTCCCGAACAAAGAGGGGACGTCCAGAGATGGGCGCCCCCACCCCAAGTGAAAAGCCCGGCGTCCCGCGGCCCGATCTTGCCCCCCACCGGTCCCCCGACTAAACAAAACGGGGTCTGGGGCCTACTGGCCCCAGCGGGTCCAGGGCAGAGCCCTGGCCTTGCTACCTGTTCGTTTTGCACCGACCGCGGCACCTATCCCGGGAGAGGCCCCCCAATGCGGCATTCCATATTGCTAGCGAGCCTGCTGCTCAGCGGCTGTGCCGGGTCCGGCTTCTGGCGCTACCAGGCCGACTCGTTCACCTTCCCCTGGCAGAACCCCAACGGCCCGACCGGCAGCAGCGAGAATTTTCAGCGCGCCGAGCAGGGCACCAAAGTCGCCGGCGCCCCCCTGCTGACCGAGGCCGGCGACATCTGGCCCGGCCCGCCGCTGCCGGTGCCCACGCTGAAGGACCTGCAAAAGCAGCAGATGGCGGAAATCAACAATCAGGGCGCGACACCCGGCGCCGGATTGGCACCCCTGCCGACGCTGCCGTCGCTGCCCGGCTTCGATATCTCGCCGCCGGAGCCCACCCGGCCCCCGCCGACGCCAAGCTTCTCCGGCAACCTGGTGCCGCTCCCGGGCGGCCGCGCGCTGCCGATCGGCGGCGGCGAGCGCTACAAGGAGATCGGCGGCTCCAACGGCATGCCCGGCGCCATCGTCGTGCCGAACGGCAACGGCACCAGCACCGTGATCGGCCCCACCGGCAACGTCACCACCATCCCGACGCCGCCGCCGCCGAAATAGCGCCGCCCGGCCACATCATGGCCAGTCTCCGCATCCTGTATTTCGCCTGGCTGCGCGAACGCACCGGCCACGGCGAGGAGGAACTCCCGCTGCCCGAAGGCGTCGCCACGCTCGGCGACCTGATTGCCTTTCTGCGCACCCGAAGCGCCGGCTACGCCGCCGCCTTCGCCGACCCGCGCCTGGTGCGCGCCGCCGTCAACCAGGAATTCGCGCGCCCCGAAACCGCCATCGCCGCCGGCGACGAGGTCGCATTCTTTCCGCCCATCACGGGTGGTTGATGTTCCCCCGGCGGTGATTGGTTCTCGAGGAAAGGCCAGGCCTCTGCCCTGGACCTGCTGGGGCCTGAGGCCCCAGACCCCCGTTACCGCTGCGCGTGAGGCCTGACATGCCGAGGATCGCGGTACAATCGGAAACCTTCGACCCCGGCGCGGAGATCGCCGCGCTTCAGGCGGCCGCACCCCAGGCCGGCGCCATCGCAACGTTCACCGGCGTGGTGCGCAGCGATGCCGCCCACCCGATCGTCGCCATGACGCTCGAGCACTACCCGGCCATGACGGAGCCCGCGATCCGCCGCATCGCGGCGCAAGCCGAGCAGCGCTTTTCCCTGCTCGGATGCACGATCATCCACCGCTTCGGCCGGCTGCTGCCCGGCGACCCGATCGTGTTCGTCGCCACCGCCGCCTCGCACCGGCGCGCCGCGCTGCAGGCGACGGAATTCCTGATCGACTGGCTGAAGACCAGGGCCCCGTTCTGGAAGCAGGAGCACCTGTCGGACGGATCCGCCATTTGGGTCGCCGCCCTCGCCCAGGACGAAGCCGACGCCGACCGCTGGTCCTCGCTCCCGCCCAGGAACGACAGCGGAAGTTAAGTCCAGGGCAGAGCCCTGGCCTTCCTGCCCTTATCCGCGCCCTGGACACGGCCGCAGGAGTCAAGATTTCCGGCGGTTGGTATGATACAGAAGATTCCCGCCGCGCAGTGCTAACGATAGCGGCGGCACGCCGTCTTGGGTCCAGGGGGCGGAGCCCCTTGGTCGGCGAGGCCAACTGACCTGGCCTGCGCTCAGGCAGCCTCGGCCCGAATGTCGGTCGGCGAAGCCCCGTAACTGCGGCTGAAGGCGCGATAAAACCCAGCCAGGCTGCCGAACCCGCACGCAAACGCGATATCCGAAACCGCCCGCCCGCCCGCCGTCGGGCTGCGCAGCAGCACATAGCAGCGCTCCAGCCGATATTGCTGCAACACCTGCGAAAAGCTCTCCCCGGTCGGCTCGAACGCCATGTGCAGCGCCCGCACCGAAACACCGAGCGCTTTCGCGCAACTCGCGGGCGTCAGCGCCGGATCGCCCATGTTCCGCTCGATATACGCGCGCGCCTGATCCAGCCGCGCCCGCCGCACCGCCGCCCCGTGCGCCGGCGCCGCCGCCCCCGCCGCCACCGCAACAAGGCGCGCCATCGCATCGACCATCGCCTGCGCCTCGGGCGCCGACAATTCGCCGATCCGCCCGGCCAGATCGGTGCCGAACCGCGACGCCAGGTCGGAGCCAGGCTGCTCGCGCGACAGCAGCCGCGGGCGGTCCGGATCGCTGGGATAAAAATGCCCGGTCAGCAGGGAGCGCGGCACGAAGAACGAAATCAGGTCGAAATCGCCGTCCGTCGCCACATCGTACGGCTCGTCCGGATTGGCAACCATCACGTCGCCGCTGCGCAGCACCAACTCCCGGCCGCGCTGCCGCCACACGGCGCCCCGCCCGCGCTGAATGTAGATCACCGCCGAATCATGCGTCCATCGACGCACATCCTCCGGCCGCCGATGCCCGGTGCCCGCCGAGCACGTCAGGCGCGTCACCGAGAAAGCCGGGTCGGAGGTAAGATCCATCCGCCCGTAGAACAGCGGGTTGGAGTTGACGTACGTCTTTCCGTACACGCCGAGATGGCGGGCGCAGACTTCATCAAGCCAAAACTCGCCCCGCCGCATCAGCGGCTGCGAGGCCGTATCGTAAAACTGCGTCTGCAAAATCACCGTCCCAATAAAGGCGGCCTGCGCGGGCAGATCTGAAAGGTACTAGGTTCGGCGGTGCCCATGCAACACTCTATGCAAAGGCAAAGGAAGGCCAGGGCTCTGCCCTGGACCCGCTGGGGACAAGTCCCCAGACCCCATTCAGCTTCGCCGTCTCCCCCCAAATAATGGGGGTCTGGGGCCTCAGGCCCCAGCGGGTCCAGGGCAGAGCCCTGGCCTTCCTACCCTGCCGCGGCGACCATCGAGCCGCGAAACCTTACCAGTGCCAGAACGAATACCACGAGCCCCACCGCCCCGGTCGCCAAAAAATCGGGCCAGACGACCGCGAACCCAGCACCCCGATACAGAATCGATTGTGCGAAGCTGACGAAATGGGTGCTCGGCGAGATCTGCATGATGATTTGCAGCGCGCGCGGCATGCTCTCCAGCGGCGTATTGCTGCCGGAGAGAACGTTCATCGGCACCGCCACGAGCATGTAGAGAAGCCCAAGTTGCGGCATGGTACGGGCGATGGTGGACAGAAAGATGCCGATGGCGGTGGCAAAAAACAGGTACAGCATGACGCCGCACATGAATAACGGCACCGAGCCGTTGATCGGGATGCCGAGCAGCGCCTGCACAACCAGCGTTAGCGACAAAGCGACGGCGACCATGATGATCATTCCGTTCGCCCAGATCTTCGCCAGCGCGATTTCGAGCGGTGTGAGCGGCATCACCAGCAGATGATCGATGGTGCCGTGCTCGCGTTCGCGGAGTACCGCTGCGCCGGACAGTATGATTGCCAGCATCGTTACGTTGTTGACGATACCCATGACGCCCATGAACCAGGCGGAGCTGGTATTGGGATTATACAATATGCGCGTCGTCAGGGCGACCGGGCCGTTCTGCGGGGCGGGCTGGCGGTTGACCACGCGGGCAATTTCGTCGTTGACGATCTGCTCGATATAGCCGGTGCCGATGCCGGCCTGCATGGCGGCGGTCGCATCGGCATTGACCGCGATTGCGGGCATGCGGCCGGCCAGCACGTCGCGTTCAAAATGGGGTGGGATATCCAGCGCGAACGTGTCCTTCGCGGCATCCATCCTGGGTTCAATCTCGGCCGGCGTGATCGCTGTCGCGGGCTTGAAATAGGGCGCCAGGAATGCCTGCGAGATGGCGCGCGAAAGTTCCGAATGATCCTCGTCCGCCACCGCGATGGAGGCGTTGTGCAACTCCTGCGCGACACTTTGTGCCATGGCGATCACGGCCAGCGAGAAGGCGTAGACGATTAACGCGAGCAGCACGCGGTCGTGCAGGAAGCTGCGGATCTCCTTGGCGCCGAGCCAATAGATGTTGGACAGGCGGCGATTCATAATTCCTGTTTCCGCAGCATATTGACGCTGAGCACCAGCAGTGCGGGTACGAACAGTGCAAGGAAGAACAGTTGCGGCGCCAGCGCCGCCAGCCCGAGCGATTTGGTGAACACGCCAACCGATACGGGCAGGAAATAGCTCATCGGGAACAGCCGGCCCATCACCCAGCCCATGCCGGTCAGCGCCGATACCGGCGTTAGCATGCCGGAGAATTGCATCGCCGGCATGAAGGTCAGGATGGCGGTGCCGAACAGGGCGGCGATCTGCGTGCTGGCGAATACGGAAATCAGCAATCCGTAGCAGGTGGTGGCGGCCACATAGATCAACGCGCCGAGCGCCAGCGTCGGCATGCTGCCCTTCAGCGGCACATCGAAGATCACCACGCTCATTGTTACCAGGAAACAGAAATCCACGAAAGCGATGCCGATATAGGGCATCAGCTTGCCCACCACGAATTCCACCCGCCTGGTCGGTGTCACATACAGATTTGTGATCGACCCGAGTTCCTTTTCCCGCACCACGGCCAGCGCCATCAGGATTGCCGGGATCAGCGCCAGTAGTAGCGCCATCACGCCGGGCACCATGGCCTCGGCGCTACGGAAATCCTGGTTGTAGATAAAGCGGGTTTCGATCGTTGCTGCACCGGTCGAAGTGCTGGCGCCGTTCGCCAAGGCCATGTCGCGCAGAAAGATGGCGTGGACACCCTCGAGATAGCCGCGCGCGGTTTCAGCGTGGAACGGCATCGCGCCGTTGATCCAGGCGCCTACCTCGACGGGCCGTCCGCGGCGCAGGTCGCGGCCGAATCCCGGGGGCAACTCCACTGCCACCTTCAACTCGCCGCTGGCCATGCGCTCGGCCATGGCGGCGTAATTGTGCAGCGGCGTGTGCTCGTCAAAATAGCGCGAGCCGCGCATTTCCTCCAGGTAGGCACGGCTTTCGGGCGTGTTGTCGCGATCCATCGCGGCGAACGCCAAATGCTCGACGTCGGTATTCAATCCGAAGCCAAGCACGAGCATCAGGAATAATGTTCCGAGTACGGCGAAGCCCAGGCGCACCGGGTCGCGCCACAATTCCAGTGTTTCGCGCAGCGCATAGGCGGTGATACGCGCGCGCGCGCCGCCCACCGATTTGGCGGCTTCACGCGCCGGTACGTTGGAAGGGGCTAGCGGGGGCGCCACTTGCTCGGGCGGCGTCACTTCCTCCAGATAGCGGATGAATGCCTCTTCGAGCGACGTTGCGTGGCGCGCGGCGACCAACTGGGCCGGCGTGCCGGTGGCCAGCACGCGGCCGGCGTGCATCAGCGAAATCCGGTCGCAACGCGCCGCTTCGTTCATGAAATGGGTCGAGACGAAAATCGTCACACCCTGCGTGCGCGACAATTCGCCAAGCTCGGCCCAGAACGCATCGCGCGCCACCGGATCCACGCCCGATGTCGGCTCGTCCAGGATCAGCAGATCGGGTTCATGCACCACGGCTACCGCCAGCGACAGGCGCTGGCGCAGGCCGAGCGGTAAATCCCCGGCCTCCGTATCGCGGTATTCCGTGAGACCGAACCGGTCGATCAGCTGCTTGATGCGCGTGGCCGCGTAGTCGACCGGCAATTGGAACAGGCGCGCGTGCAGCGCCAGGTTCTGCTGCACGGTGAGTTCCGTCCACAGCGAGAACGATTGGCTCATGTAGCCGACGCGGCGGCGCAAATCGATATCGCGCGCGTCCACCGTGCGGCCGAACAGGGTGGCTTCGCCTTCCGTCGCCGGCAGCAAGCCGCACAGCATTTTCATCGTCGTTGTCTTGCCGCAGCCGTTGCTGCCGAGAAAGCCGAAGATCTCGCCGCGCTCGATGGCGAAGTCCACACGGTCCACGGCGGTGAAATCGCCGAACCGACGCGTCAGATTCCGTGCTTCGATCGCCAGGTCGGTGTGGCGCGCCTCGCGCGGCGGAATGATCAGCTTCGGCGGCGGAGCGCCACCGGTGGTCAGGGCGGTGAATGCTTCTTCGATCGTCGCCGCACCGGTCTGTTGGCGCAGCGCCGCCGGAGTACCCGTGGCCAGCACGCGCCCGCCATTCATCGCGGCCAGCAGATCAAAACGCTCTGCCTCCTCCATGTAGGCGGTTGCCACCAGCACTGTCATGGTCGGGCGGTCGTTGTGCATCCGGCCGATCAGTTCCCAGAACTGGCGACGGCTGAGCGGGTCCACGCCGGTGGTGGGTTCGTCCAGGATCAGCAGGTCGGGGTCGTGGATCAGGGCACAGCACAGGCCGAGCTTTTGGCGCATGCCGCCGGAGAGTTTGCCCGCCGGCCGGTCCGAAAACGGCGCGAGACCGGTGGCGTGCAGCAGCGTCGCGATGCGTTGCGCGCGCTCCGCGGCACCCTGGCCGAACAGGCGCGCGAAGAAGTCGATGTTCTCGTGCACGCTCAGGTCGGGATACAGATTCTTGCCGAGGCCCTGCGGCATGTAGGCGATGCGCGCACACACCGCGTCGCGGTGCGCCACCAGCGCCATGTCTCCGCCGAGCACCTCCACGCCGCCTTGCTGCAGTTGCTTGGCGCCCGCCAGCAAGCCAAGCAGCGTGGACTTGCCGACGCCATCGGGGCCAATCAGGCCCATGACGATTCCGGAAGGAACCGCCAGGCTCACATCGTGCAGCGCCGCCGTGTGGCCGTAACGATGGCTGACGTGGCTCAGGGTGGCGACGTAAGTGCCGTTCATGGCGGGAAGGTATCGTGCGGGAACGACGCGGCCCTGTTCACGGCGCGGTGCGCGCGACATCCGGCCAAGTGGCGGCCGGATCCGCCCGGATATACGCAATACCGGGCAGTCCAGCCTGCACCGCGCCGGTGGCGAGCGCCGCCTCATCGACGCGGACCCGGACGCGGAACATCAGTTTGTCGCGTTCGGTGCGGGTTTCGACCATCTTCGGCGTGAACTGATTCTGGTCCGCCAGGAAGACTACGTGGGCCGGCAAAGCGTGGCCCGGGCGCGCGTCCAGCACGATCCGCGCCTCGCGGCCGGGCTGCGCCAGCCCCGCTTCCTCGGTCGGCAGGAACACGTCCATGTAGGCATAGTGCGTATCGAGCAGCGTGTAGACCTTGCCGCCGGCGGGTAGCACCTCGCCGAGATTGGCGAGCCGGTACTGGATCAGCCCGGTCTTCGGCGCGACCAGCGTATTGTCGGCAATATTCACGCTGACCAGGGCGGCGTCCTGGCGCGCCGCGTCACGCGACGCTTCCGCCGCCTGGATTCGGGCTTCGACGGAATGCGCGCCGGCGGTACCGGCATCCAGCTGCTGGCGCTGCTGATCCAGGGTCTGCTGGGTTGCGAAGCCCTTGGGCAGCAGGGTGGTGGTGCGCGCGACTTCGCGCTGCATGAGGGTGACGGTGGTGCCGGCCTGCACCAGATCGGCACGGCCCTGCGCAATCGTCTGCTCGGCCTGCGCGATCATCGCCTCGGCGCGCGCCAGCTCGGCATTGAGGTCCGCGACATCCATGCGCGCCAGCACCTGGCCGGGCCGCACCGCATCGCCTTCGTCGACCATGATTTCCTTCACGCGGCCGGCGAACTTGGTCTGGATGTCGATCTCGTCCATTTCAAGCCGGCCGTTGCTGGCGAGAATGCCGGCGGGAAGCGGGGGCGGGCGATGCGTCCACCACCAGGCGCCGCCACCACCGGCGCCCACCACGAGCAGCGCGAGCAGCGCGAGGCGGCCGGTGGCGCGGCGTTGCCGCGGTGGCGGCGGCGCCGGCGAGTGGGTGGGCGGCGCGAGGTCGAGCTGCTTCTCCAGGTTCACGTCAGATTGCCCTTCCGGACGGCGAGGTATCGGCGTTGGGCGGCGACGTGCGGGCGAGTTCGGCGACGAAAATCTCAGGCAGCATGTGACCTCCGACGCGAATTTTGGCGTGGATGCGGGTTGCGCGCGTTGCCCTGGATCAATGTGGGCTAAGCGTCGCGAAGCAAGGCCAGGGCTCTGCCCTGGACCCGCTGGGGACAAGTCCCCAGACCCCATTAATTAAGAATCGTCGGCGGAAACGGCGAAGCCCGAAAAATCGATGACATTTACAGGCTTCGCCCGGAAGCCAAGGGGAAGCCGCGCAGCGCTAATGGGGTCTGGAGCCAACGGGCCCCAGCGGGTCGAGGGCAGAGCCCTGGCCTTTCCTGACCTCGGCGCAACGGCAGGGCGATTCAGGCGGCGAGGGCCAGGCCGGGGAAGTCGGCGGCACTGCGCAGATCGCGGGGGCAGGCGCCACGCAGGCGGCGGAAGGCCCGGTAGAAGCTGGAAAGGCTGTTGAAACCGCAGCCAAAGGCGATGTCTGCGACACTGGTGCCGGCATCTGGACGGGACAGCAGGGCGCAGCATGTTTCCAGCCGGCGGCGCTGCAGCAACTGGCCGAAGCTCTCGCCGCTGTCGGCGAGGGCGAGGTGCAGCGAACGTACCGACATGCCGAGGGTCCGCGCCGTACCCGGGGCGTCCAAATCGGGGTTTGCCAGGTTCTGGTCGACGTAGTCGCGGATCAAATCGACACGGCGACGGCGCAGTATCTCGCCGCGCGGGGGGATAGGCTCCGGGCGCCGAAACGTTGTCGCGCCGCCGAACTGCGCCATCGCAAGGGGCTGGTGATAGGCGAGCTCCACAGTTCGTCTCCCTTGATGTTTGGGGCGGTTGGGATGGCTGACGTCGGCCTGCATTACCCGCCACCCCTACAGACGCATCCCGTGGGCAAAACCGGACATGCGGTTTTGCGGACGAAGCAGGAATGACTGGGATCGCGGGAACGACGCCGCGGCCTTGCTTCCGAATCCCACCGGTCCGTAAGGTTATGGCGGGTTGGCCGCAGACCGCGCTGCCGGTGCCGATCCGTGCCGCGGGACAACGATGATGCAAGGAAAGGACGAGGCGGCAGCGCTGGAATCGCTCTGGTCTGGGCTGTATCCGGACCTGAAGCAGTTGGCGCGCGCGCGCCTGCGGCGCAGCGGCCCGCATACGTTGCTCGACACAACCGGGTTGGTGAATGACGCCTATTTGCGCGTGACCGGGGCCGCGGCGCTGAAGGCTGCATCGCCCGGGCAGTTTCTTGCCTATGCGTCCCGGGCCATGCGCAGCGTGGTGATCGACCTGGTGCGCGAACGGCAGGCGTTGCGGCATGGCGGCGACATGGCGCGCATTACGCTGAGCACGGCGGTGATCGATGCCGTCGCCGGCGATGACGAGCCGCTGCGCGTGGATGAGGCGCTGCAGGAACTGGCGCGGGTGGAGCCGCGGCTCAGCCTCGTTGTGGAGATGCGCTATTTCGGCGGCTTCAGCGAAGCTGAAATCGGCGAGGCGCTGGGGGTTACCGACCGCACGGTGCGGCGCGACTGGGAGAAGGCGCGGCTGCTGCTGCAGGCGATGCTCAGCGCATGAAAGAGGGCGGCTCGGTTGGCGGCTGCGGGCGCGCGCCGGGGCGATTTTTTCCGGCCTGGATGTCCGGTTTGACGGGAAAACTCCGTTCTCTCGTACAAATGGCCCAACATATTCATGTCTAGTTTACCCTGTCCGCCGATGCAGTGGCCGCGATTTTCCGCGCTGCTGGATGCGGCCATGGATTTGCCGGAGCCGGAGCGCGCGGATTGGGTGGAGGGGCTCGACGGGCCCGATGCCGAGTTCCGGCCGTGGTTGGCGCGCGTGCTGGGCGGGGCGGCGGCCTCGCGCACCGGTTCCTTCCTGGATGGGCCGATCCGAACCGAGGCGGAAGACGAGGGATTCCATGCCGGCGATACGGTGGGACCGTATCGGCTTGAAGCGCTGCTCGGCGAGGGCGGCATGGGTCAGGTCTGGTGTGCGTCCCGCCAGGACGATGGGCCAAAACGTGAGGTGGCGCTGAAGCTGCCGCATGCCGAGTTGCTGGCGGGGCCGTTCCGCCAGCGTTTCCGGCGCGAGCGCGATGTGCTGGCCGCCCTTTCGCACCCGCATATCGCACAGCTTTACGATGCAGGAATGAGCGCCGAGGGCCACCCGTATCTGGCGCTGGAGCTGGTGCGCGGACGACGTATTACGGATGATTGCCGAACCAGCGAAACCAGCCTCGATCGTCGGGTGGAACTGGTGCGCCAGGTGTTGGATGCGCTGAGCTATGCACATCGGCGGCTGATCGTGCATCGGGACATCAAGCCGTCCAATGTGCTGGTAACGCCGGAGGGCGATGCCAAGCTATTGGATTTCGGCATTGCCAAGCTGCTGCGGCCGACCGAGACGGCGGACATGCTGCTGACCCAGCCGGCGG
>JAATGE010000045.1 GCA_015654825.1 Rhodospirillales bacterium | reverse complement strand
TTCTGGGGACTTGTCCCCAGCGGGTCCAGGGCAGAGCCCTGGCCTTCCTTTATCCCAACCTACCGAGCTCTGTTACGCGGAGGAGTGGATCGGCGGCCGGACCGGGATTGGTGGGGCCAGGCGGGGGCCGCCGCGCAGGAGGGCCAGGTCGTCGCGGGGGGCCCAGGGCGGCGTTGAGGGAATTGGCCGGTCGCGCCGGGGAGTGGTGGCGGCGGCGGAGGTTGGTTGGAGTGCCGGCGTCGCGGGCTTGCGCTGTGAGGCCGCGGCGACGAGCGCGGTAAGGGCCGCTGCGATCAGTGGGGCGTCGAGCGAGCGCGTATCGAGCAGGGCGAGTGCTGCTTCCGCGTGGCCGTGGGCGAGCATGTCGCCCAGGCCGTGGCGGATGGTTTCGACGTTGGATAGCAGGTCGTCGGGCAGGAGTTGGCGGTCGCGGACCAGCAGGAGGTGGGCCTGCGTGTAGCCGCCCAGCATGGTGCGCGTGTAGTCGAGGTAGGCGGCGCGCATTTTTTGCGGCCGGTCCGGCGCGTCGCGCGGGATATCCCCGAGGGCGCGGGCGATTTGCCGGAGGTGGCGGCACAGCAGGATCGCGAGCAGCACGTCGAGGTCCGCGAAGTGGCGGCGCAGCGTGCCGGCGCTGATGCAGAGGGCCTGGGCGAGGCCGGAGAGTGTTATCGTGTGGCTGCCGCGGCGGGCCATGATGCCCTCGGCGACGCCGAGGATGCGGTCGTATTGCGCCTGCTCGCGGAGGGTGAGTACTGGGGGGTTGCGCTCGGGGTTTTCGGCGTCGGCGGGGAGGATTCTGAGGGGTGTGCGCATGGCGGGGCGCACGTTAGTATTGCTGACGTTTAGTGTCAAGGAATTTTTTCATAGGGAGGGAGAGGGTTCGAGTTCGGGTTTGAGTTGCGTTGGCGGAACACGCTTCGCGTTTCCGCCCTACGGGTGGTGCCGTGGCATGCCGCGGGTCGGTTTTGCCTATTGGTTTGGCGGTGATGCTTGTCTCGGAACTAATCGGTTCGGAGTTTTTGTAGCGCGGTGCGGAGGGTTTTCGTCAGGGTGCGTAGGGGCGCCGTTATGCGCCAACTTGTGCTGGCCTGCATTTCCACCAAGGCGTGGCGAAGTTGCGCGAGCTGGGCATCATTTTCCTGGTGTTTCGATGGGGGGGCGGGGGTGTCCAGCGCGAGGCCTTCGGTGTCGCGGCCTTGTTGCAGCAGGCGACGGATCTCGGCGCGTGCGGCGGAGGCGTCCGCGCCGGGCGGTTCGCGCCGCAGGACGAGGCTCATTTCGTTGCTTCCGACCGGTGCGACGTGGAAGCGGTCGATACGGTAGGGTAGCATTTGCAATTCGAGCAGCCCGTCCAGCAGTTCCAGCAGGGAACGCGCGGTGAATACCGAGCAGTGGCAGTCGATGTAGGCGCCGTCATGGCTTTCGCGGGCCTTTGCCAGCGCGTAGGCGCGCGTGACGAAGTGCGGCGGGGTGCGCGTTGCCGGCGTTTCGGACCAGGCATCGGTGTGATCGAACGCAACGACGTTGGCCTTGCAGTCGAACACCTGGCCGGGCGTAGGCCGGCGCGCGGCGCGAAAATGATGGTCGATCAGGTCCGACAGGGTGGTTTCCCGCCGCAGCAGATCGTAGGTGTAGCGCCGATCGGGAACGGCCAGGATCAGCCGGCCGTTCGGGCGCAGCACGGCGGCGATTTCGGCGAGCCAGCCGATTAGGTTCGGCACATGCTCGATGACATGGCAGGCGATCACGTAGTCGAAGCGCTCGCCGGGGAAGCATTCGGCGAGGGTGCGCTCGCCCCAGACCGCATCGACCGCAACGATTTGGTCGGTTGGCACGGCTGGATCGTCGGCATATTCGGCTTGCAGGGTTGCCTGGTCGGCGTGATCGACGAACCTGATGTTGGCGTCGGGCGGCCGCAACAAGGGCGTGGCCAGAGCGCCGATCTCGAGGCCGCGGGTGTTGGCGACATCGAGGCCGCCCAGCAACTTTTCGACGCGACTATAGCGGCTAATCGGACCCATTTGGACACGCTATGCGTGTGGGGGAGAAAATGCCAACTTGGGACGGGGTGCGGTCAAGCGCTGAACAGTTCGGCGTGGGTGCCGGTGCGGACGAACACCACGAGCCCGACCTTGCCCGTGTCATCGAGTTTGTAGGCGAGCAAAAAGTCGCCGCCGATGTGGCATTCACGGTGACCTTCCCACTCTCCTTTCAGCTTATGGTCGCGCCACTCGAGCCCCAGCGGACCATCGTTGGCCAGCAACAGGAGCATGGCCTGTTTCAACCGGTTCATGTCGTAACGGCCGGACCGCGACAGCCGTTCCCAGTCTTTCAGGAATAATTTGGTATAGTCGGCCGCCCGCGGCAGCGCCGCTTGCTTACTTGCCGGCGTTCTTGTCAAGGTCGCTGAACAGGGCGTCGGCCGTTGCAAAGCGTCCGCGCCGCGTCCGCGCGATTTCATCGGCCTCGATCATCGCGGTTCGGGTTTCGGCGTTCGGTACCTTGAGTTCGAACGGAAATGCCTGATCGGCAACGACCCGGCGCAGGAACAAGCGCACCGCATCGGCTACCGAAAGCCCCATGGCGCCCAACGAAGCGGTCGCCTGGGCCTTGGTTTCATCGTCCACGCGGACGTGCAGCATCGATGTCTTTGCAGCCACGGATTGGGCCTCCCTCACACTCACCATGTATCTCATTTGAGATACAGTCAAGGCCTCGCGATGGTCCATTGTCGCCTGGGGTTGCGGCCGGAGGGTGGGCTGCAAGCAGCCCACCCTACATTCGTGCACAGCTTGCCGAATTCGGCGACGGGCGCGATGCCGAAGTCGAGTCCGGAACAAATAAAATTGGGGTTTGGGGCCTAAGGCCCCAACGGGGTCCAGGGGCAGAGCCCCTGGCCTTGCCTTAAAAAAAGGGCGGACCTTGCGGCCCGCCCTTCCTTGTCGGCGTGGATTTCGGCTTAGAAATCCATGTCGCCCATGCCGCCGCCCGGGGGGCCGCCGGCGGGGGCTTTCTTCTCCGGCTTTTCGGCGATCATGGCTTCCGTGGTGATCAGCAGGGCGGCGACCGAGGCCGCGTCCTGCAGCGCCGTGCGCACGACCTTGGTTGGGTCGATGATGCCGGCTGCCACCAGGTCCTTGTACTCGCCGTTCTGCGCGTCGAAGCCGAAATCGTACTTGTCGTTGTCAAGCACCTTTCCGGCAACTACCGCACCGTCTTCGCCGGCGTTCTCGGCGATCTGGCGCAGCGGCCACTGCACGGCCTTGCGCACGATGTCGATACCGAAATTCTGGTCCTCGTTGTCGTGCTTCAGGGTCGCGAGGATCTTGCTCGCACGCGCCAGGGGTACGCCGCCACCCGGAACGATACCTTCCTCGACCGCGGCGCGGGTCGCATGCAGCGCGTCATCGACGCGATCCTTGCGCTCCTTCACCTCGACCTCGGT
>JAATGE010000333.1 GCA_015654825.1 Rhodospirillales bacterium | reverse complement strand
GGGTCCAGGGGGCAGAGCCCCCTGGTCGGCGAAGCCATTAAAATTCAACTCATTGATTTCGCCCTATAATCCTTCTCCTCGCGCTCATAGGGCAGAGCCCTGGCCGTCCCCTTCAATTCACCGCGACGATCCGACCGCAGACAAGCCGGTCGGCGACCCGCTGAACCCCGACCGCGATTTCGGAGAAATCGATTTGCCTGTCGATGCGCACGGCGATTTTCCCTGCCGCGTGCAGCGCCAGCAATTCCGCGTGCGCCGCCAGCATCACATCGCGCTCGAACCCGCCGCCGAGCGCGCCGACGATCGAGATATTCCTGAACGCCAGCGTTTCCACGCCGACCACGCCCCAGCGCCCCGCGGCAAAGCCGATCGGCAGCAACCGGCCTTCACGCGCCGTGCAATCCACCGAGCGCTCGAAGACCGATCCCCCGACGGGATCGAATACGATGTCGGCGCCGCGCCCGCCGGTCTTCTTATCGACAAAAGCAACAAAATCCTGCGCCGTCGTGTCGACCGCGAAATCCGCGCCCATGGCGCGGCAGATTTCCGCCTTTTCGGCGCTGCCCGCGGTGGCAATCACGGTGGCACCGAGCGCGTGGGCCAGCTGGATGGCCGCGATACCGGTGCCGCCGGCGCCGCCATGCACCAGAACGGTTTCGCCGGCGCAAAGCCTGGCGCGGCGCACCAGGGCGAGATAGGCGGTGTGATAGCCGATGGTGAAGCAGGCCGCGGTGGCATCGTCCATCGCCGCCGCCGCCGGATAGGTCATTGCTTCATAGGTAATGCATTCGTCGGCAAAGCTGCCGCGGCCGATCATGAAAGCGGCAATGCCCATCAGCCGGGTGCCGATTTCGGTCGCGACGCCGGCGCCGGTTTCGATGACGGTGCCGACAAATTCCTGGCCCGGCGTGAACGGCACGCCGGGCGTCAGCGGGTAGGTGCCGCGGCACATCAGCACGTCCGGCAGGCCGATGCCGCTGGCCGCCACGCGGATGCGCAGTTCGCCGGGTCGGATCGCATCGAGCGCGCCTTCGGTCTGGCGCATTACCTCACCGGGTTCGCCCTGCCGATCAACCTGCCACAGCCGCATCGCGCCCTCCCTGTTCTTTTCGTTAATCGCCCGATACCCGGCGCTCCCCCTTCCCGCAAGCGGCGCCCGGCACCATACTCCGCGAAAATGCCGCCAAATGTTCAAAACGGCTCCGGGGGGATCGGATCTTGGCACAAATAACCTACGATTTTTCGGGCACGACGGCGCTGGTCACCGGCGCCGGCACCGGCATCGGCTTTGCGGTCGCCGAGGGGCTGGCGGCCACCGGCGCCACCGTCACGCTGATGGGCCACCTGGCCGATCAGATCGAACCCGCGGCGCGCGCCCTGCGCGCGCGTTTCGGCGAGGCTGCCATTCGCGCGGTTGTCGGCGACGTGACGGTCGAGGCCGATCTGCAGCGCGCGGTGCAGGAAGCCGCCCGCGACGGCGCGCTCGATTTCGCCGTCGCCAACGCCGGCAGCGCCATTCCGGGGCCGATCCTGATGCTGGAGAGGGCGGCGTGGGACTATGTCAACACGCTGAACATCACCGGCACGGCGCTGACGATCAAGCATGCCGGGCTTGCAATGATGCAGCGAGGCGGCCGGATCATTGCCATATCGTCGGCGGCGGCGATCCAGGCAATCAAGTGCATGGCGCCGTATTCGGCGGCCAAGGCGGCAGTGGAGATGCTGACGAGGGGCGCCGCGATCGAGCTGGCGCCGTTCGGCATTAACGTCAATTGCATTTCGCCAGGCTGGATCAGGACCGAGGCGGCCGCTTTCATGACGCCCAGCACGCAGCTTCAGTTGCGCGAGCGCACGCTGATCGGCGAGGGTGCGCAGCCCGCGGTCATTGCCGAAGCTGTATTGCATCTGTGCAGCGCGCACACTGCCTTCGTGACCGGCTCGATCGTGCAGGTCGGCGGCGGCCTACATGTTTTCGGCGGCGAGGATTTTACCGACCTCGCGAAGCTCATGTACGGCGAGGAAAGAATTGCCCCGTTCCTGGCCCCAAGCTGAGCGACCAAGCACCAATTAACAAAAGTTTTTGCTTCTTTTTTCAAAAAGAAGTCCTGTTCTTTTTTGATTATTGGCTCCAAGGCGGCCCGCCCGGGCGGATTTGCGGGGCCGGCCGCCCCGGTCATGCTTGAGTAACCAGACGGCGCGCGGTATCCCCCGGCACATCATCCAGGACCATGAGGGCCAGACCTCGAATGCATCCACCACGATCGCAGACGGCATTGCGGCATGAACGCGCCCCCGATGCCCGAACCGAGCACCCGCCGGCACCGCGCGGCACCGCGGTTCGCGGCAGGACTGTAGACAGGTCCTATTGAATCTCCCATTCGCGTGGATCTTCGGGCGCTCCGACCCCGCGTCGCCCTGGGACAATCCCGAGCCCATCCGGGCGGAGCTGTTCAGCGCCGAGCGGCTGGAGGAGCACGCCCGCAGCCTGGCCCAGGCGCAGGGCATCACCTCCTTGCGCCGGCGGGACGGCCGGCTGGCAGCGCGGATCGCCGACAATGAAGCGGCGCTGCTAGCGGCGCACCGGGCGATCGAAGCCTCGATCGCGGCGCAGCGCGCGATCACGCCCGCGGCCGAATGGCTGCTCGACAACTACCACCTCGTCGAGGCGCGGATCGCCGAAATCCGCTCCGATCTGCCGCCGGGCTACTACCGCCAGCTGCCGAAACTCGCCGACGGCCCATTGGCGCTCTATCCGCGCGTGCTCGGCGTCGCCTGGGCGTTCGTGGCGCATACCGACAGCCGGTTCGACGCCGAGCTGCTGTGCCGCTTCCTACGCGCCTACCAGGAGGTGCAGCCGCTGACGATCGGCGAGCTGTGGGCCTTGCCGATTACGTTACGTATCGTTCTCGTGGAGAATCTGCGCCGCCTGGCGGACAAGATCGAGCGCAGCAGGGCGTCGCGCCAGGCGGCGGACAATATCGCCGATCGCCTGCTCGGGGCCGGCGTCGGCCGCGATCCGGACGGCGAGCCGGTGGACCAGGTGCTGGCCGACGCCGCGCATATGCCGATGGTCGAAGCCTTCGTGGTGCAGCTGGCACATCGGCTGCGCGACCAGCATGCGCGGATCGAGCCGGCGCTGGTCTGGCTCGACGAGCGGCTGGCCGCGCGCAAGACAACAACCGAAGCGGTGGTGCGCGAGGAGCACAGCAAGCAGGGTG
>JAATGE010000359.1 GCA_015654825.1 Rhodospirillales bacterium | reverse complement strand
CACCTGGCGCCGCCGACGCTGACCGCCAGCGCGGACGCGCGCCGCACGCCGGCGGGCTGGCACGCCACGTTCAGCGCCGGCCTGGACCATGCATCGTTTGCCGATCTTGCCGCCTACTGGCCGCTCGGCACCGGCGGCGGCGCGCGGCCGTGGGTGACGCAGA
Organism: Rhodospirillales bacterium; assembly: GCA_015654825.1. Lineage (GTDB taxonomy): Bacteria > Pseudomonadota > Alphaproteobacteria > Acetobacterales > Acetobacteraceae > CAJCIS01. The sequence continues at coordinate 4,462 of JAATGE010000359.1, read as the reverse complement.
ATATCACCGCGGGTACCGCGACGGACGGGCATGCCACCGGGGCGGTGGATGTTGCGGCGGACCTTTCCTCGCTGGCGGTGACCGCGCTGGAGGGCGGCGTTTCCGCCTCGGACATGACGGTATACTGGCTGCGGCCGGTGCCGCCGCTGGAACACGCCGCGGCGCTGCTGACGATCGATGGGCCGGACGCGCTGCATATCGACATGCCGCGCGCGGCGCAGGGGGCGCTGGCGGCCTCCGCGGGGCGGATTGCCATCACCGGCCTGTCGCGCGCGCACCAGATCGGCGACATCGCGGTGAGCGTCGATGGCGGGCTGAAGCCGCTGCTCGACCTGCTGAACAACCCGCGGCTGCGGCTGCTTTCCAGGCGTCCCATTCCGCTCACCGATCCGGCGGGTACGGCGAGCGTCAAACTGCGCATGACGCTGCCGCTGGAGGACAGCGTTACGTTCGACCAGATGGGCGTTTCCGCGACCGCGAAACTGACCAAGGTGCATCTCGGCAAGATCGCCGCGGGGCGCGATCTGGATGACGGCACGCTCGATCTGGCGGTGAATGCCGACAGCCTGAAAATGACCGGCACGGCGCAGGTCGGCGGCGTGCCGACCGATCTCGGTGTCGACATGGATTTCCGCGTCGGGCCGCCGAGCCAGGTGCTGGAGCATTATACCGCGCATGGCCGCGCCACGGCGGCCCAGCTTAGCAACGCGGGGGTGCCCTGGCTCACCGGTGGGAGCGCGGGGCTCGATGTCGACTATGCCAGCCGCCGCGACGGCACCGGCACACTCGGGCTCGCGGCCAATCTGCTGGATGCGACGGTCGCGACACCGTTCGGGTGGGACAAGCCGCCGGGCGAGGCCGCCAATGTCGCGGCGACTTTGCGCCTCACCGGCGACCGCCTGGTCGGCGTCGATGCGCTGCGCGCCGAGGGCACCGGCCTGAAGCTGGTCAGCCATGCCACGATGCCGGCCGGGCAGCCGCGCACGCTGGTGCTGGACGAATTGCAGCTTGGCCGCACCCAGGCGACCGGCAGCATCGCGCTGCCGAGCGGCGCTTCCGGCGCGCTGCGCGTGGTGCTGCATGGTTCGGCGCTGGACCTGTCCGCGTACTTGAAGCAGCGCAACAGCGGGCCGCAGACCGATGAGGACGACGAAACGCCGGGGCGGCCGTGGGACGTGAACCTGCAGTTCGGGCGGGTGATTTTGGCCAAGGACGAAGCGCTGGCCCCGGCCTCCGTCATCGCGGCGAGCGACGGGCTGCATATCCTGCACGCCGAAATCTCGGCCGGCACCAAGGGCGAGGTGCGGGCCAGCATCGTGCCGGCGGCGGGCGGGCGCCGGCTCAGTGTCGACTCGGCGGATGCGGGCGCGGTGCTGCTGGCGGCCGGGGTCGCCGACAATATCCGCGGCGGCAAGTTGCGGCTGGACGGCAGCTACGACGACCACGCGCCGCATGCGCCGCTGAACGGCACCGCGACGCTGGATGATTTCCGCGTCATCGACGCGCCGGCGATCGGGCGGCTGCTGCAGGCCATGACGCTGTATGGGGCGGTGGACCTGCTGCGCGGGCCGGGGCTGGGGTTCCGGCGCGCCGTGGTGCCGTTCCGCTGGCAGCAGCGCGTGCTGCATTTGCAGAGCGCGCGGGCGTTTTCCACGTCGATCGGGCTGACGGCGCAGGGCGATATCGACATGCGCCGGCGGCAGGCGTCGGTGGATGGCACCATCGTGCCGGCGTATTTCTTCAACCAGTTGCTGGGGAATATCCCGCTGGTGGGGAAGCTGTTCAGCCCGGAGAAGGGCGGCGGGGTGTTCGCGGCGCGCTACACGGTGCGGGGGAAGCTGGCGGATCCGGTGGTGAGCGTGAACGCGCTGTCGGCGCTGACGCCGGGATTTCTCCGCGGAGTGTTTGGCCTACTGTAAATACCAGATTTTGAACTCCATGAGGGGTAGGACAAGGATTGTCGAACCAGATCAATGGGTTGAAATCAAACTGGCTTCGCCGACCAGGGGCTCCGCCCCCTGACCCCAGGACGGCGTGCCGCCGCCTGCGTTAGCGCTGCGCGGCGGGAGTCCGACGACGTGGCTCAGTGCTGGTGCCAGTCTCGGAACAGATGAAATGGGGTCTGGGGACTTGTCCCCAGCGGGGTCCAGGGGCAGCGCCCCTGGCCTTAACTGGGGTGCTTTGTAAGTGGGCCCGCATGCGGGCTATAGCGCGGGCATGAAGCCGCCCCCTACGCCCGACGCGATTTGGGCATCGCTTGCCGAAGACCTCCCCAGCGACCCGGCGGCCTACCTGCAGAAGCTCGCGGGCCTGGTGGAAGGCGGCGAGCTGGAGACGGCCGAGGCTGGATACCGGGCTGCCGCCGCGCGGTTTCCGGGCAATGTCGCGATCGTCTCGCGCTATGCGCGCGTGGCCGAGCGGCGCCGCGATTGGCCGGAAGCCGTGATCCGCTGGCAGGCGGTGCGGGGGCGCCACCCGAACAACCGCATTGCGCAGCAGGCGTTGGCGGCCGCGTTGGTGCGTGCCGGCGAGGCGGATACGGCGGAGGCGCTGCTCGCCGAATTGCTGACACCGCTCGCGGGCGGCGACCTGGCGGCGACGGACCCGGCGGTGCGTCGCCTGATGATCGACCATGCGCGGCTGGCGGCGAATCGCGGCGACGTCGCCGTGGCGCAGCGGCGCTGGCAGGACCTGTTGCGCCAGGTGCCGGACGATGCGGCGGTGCTGAACGGTTGGCGCGAGCTTCAGACGCAGGCGGACACCATGGCGGCGGACGTTGCGGCGCCGTTGCTGGAGGGGAACGAGCCCGCGCCGTTCGCGGCGCTGATGGCTCGCTTCGAGGGGCTTGGCGGCACTTGCGAATTCGGCCTGGTGCAGCGTCATTTCGGGTTTGAGGCGCTTGGGCTGTTGCGCTGGGTGTCGCTGTCGGCGGCCAATCTTTGCCTGGCATTGGAGGATCGGTTCGCCGGTGTCGGCGAGGCGAAATTCACCCGCATGCGGGTTTCCGACGCGCACGAATTCAATACGACGGATACCCGTTACGGCATGGGAATGCACACGTTCATCAAGGACACCGGGCAGGACCGCGAGAAATTGTTTGTTCAATTGCAGCGGCGGTTGCGGTTCCTGCGCGACAAGCTGTTGGAGGATTTGGCGGCCGGCGAAAAGATCTTCCTTTATCGCTGCCGCCGCGACACCAAGCCGGACGACATCATGCCGGTTGCGGAGGCGCTGCACGCCTACAACCCGGCGAACGTGCTGCTGGCCGTCAAGATGGCCAGCGAGGAGGAGCCGGCGCACGCGGTGCGGCCACTCGCGCGCGGGGTGTTTTGCGCCAGCATCCGGGATGGCCGCAAGCAGCCGTACCGCACCGGATGGGATGTCGATTTCGACTCCTGGCTGGAGACCTGCCAGCAGGCGGCCGCAATGTTCGATGGGGCGCGCGGCGCCGCCTGAGCCGAATTATGACGGTTCGGTTACGGCTCGTAGGAGCTGCTCCTGGGGCTGGCGCGGGTGACGCTTGCCAAGTATGCGCAATTCCGATAGCGGCGATGCTCTGCCCGCGCTTCGCTTTCACTGCGCGAGACGTGTTCCGATGCGCGGGAGTTACATTTTGTAACCTGCGCTAACGACGGGTGGCAAGCGACCCGATCTCGACCCAGGCCGCGCGCAAGCCTATGCTGAATGCAGGACCTGGTGCCTACGGCGCTGGTTCCGGTAGCGCCGATGTTGCGGCGCGGATCGCCGAGGCTCGTCATAATGAATGCCCCCATGCTGGAGCCCGTTCGCCTGGTCGTCTGGGACCTGGATGAAACGTTCTGGCACGGCACGCTGAGCGAAGGCGGGATTGCCTATCGTCAGGACCTGCATGACGCGGTGATCGCGCTGGCGAAGCGCGGGATTGTCAGCGCGATCTGCTCCAAGAACGACGAGGCGGCGGTGCGCGCCGAACTGGAACGCAGCGGGCTGTGGGACTATTTCGTGTTCCCGAGCATCAGCTGGGACCCGAAGGGACCGCGGCTGGCGGCCCTGGTGGAGGCGGTGCAGCTACGCGCGCCGACCGTGCTGTTCATCGACGACAATCCGCACAACCTGGCCGAGGCGCAGCATTTCGTTGCCGGCATACAGGTGGCGGGCCCCGAGATCCTGGCGGGCCTGCTGGAGAACCCGTTGTTGCGCGGCAAGGACGATGCCGCGCTGAGCCGGCTGAACCAGTACCGCCTGCTGCAACGGCGCCAAGCGAGGCGGCAGCGGCAGGCGGCGATGCCGCGGAGTTTCTGCGCGCCAGCAATATCGTCGTGGAAATCGATTTCGACCTGGCGCGGCACCTGGACCGCGCCATCGAGCTGATCAACCGCACCAACCAGTTGAATTTCACCAAGCAGCGGCTGCCGGAAGACCCGGAGGCGGCGCGCGCCGCGCTGGTCGCGATGCTCGGCGATAACAACAATCATGGCGGCAT
>JAATGE010000438.1 GCA_015654825.1 Rhodospirillales bacterium | reverse complement strand
GGCTATGCCGGCGGCCAGGCACGGCTTTGGCGGGCGCTGACACTCAATGCCCAGGCGCGCGAGGACGCGACCAGCGACGCCGGCGATGCGTTCACGTGGCGCGCCGGCGGCGTGCTGGATGTGGTCTGGGCATCGTCGCGCCTGAAGGCCAGCTACGGCACCGGATTCCGCGCGCCGGCGCTGTTTGATCGGTACGGAACAGACAGTTTTGGCTACAGGGGCAACCCGAACCTGCGGCCGGAACGGTCGCAGGGTTGGGAGGCGGGCATCGAAACCGACGCGCAGCTGCCGGCCAAGCTCGGAACCGCGACCGTTTCGCTGACCTACTTCAACAACCGCATCAGGAACCTGATCGAACTCGCCTTCAGCCCCGTCTACACGTCGGTCAACATCGCCAGCGCGCGCAGCCAGGGCCTCGAGGCGGGCGTAACCTGGCGTCTGCAGCCGTGGCTGGAGACTGCGCTGGCGTACACCTACACCGACGCACGGGATCTCGGCACGGGCGCGGCCCTGCTGCGCCGGCCGCGCAACCAGGGCTCGGCCAACCTGCGCATCACACCGCTGCCTCGCGTCACGATCAGCCCGGAGCTGCTCTATACCGGGCCGTTCACCGACTTCCTGACGGACGATAGCGGCGCCGGTATCGGCGACGGCCTGTCACCGAGCGGCCTGATCTTCAATTTGAACGTGAGCTGGGAACTTACCAGCCGGGTAAAACTTTTCGCATGGGGTAAGAATCTGTCTAACTCGCGCTTCGAGCCCGTCAGCGGCTACATCACCCAGGGGCCCTCGGGCCTGTTCGGTATTGAGGTCAGGCTTTGATGCCAACGCCCGATGACCGCGGAACGTTCTCCGCCAGCCCGACCGGCGCCGCCACGGAGGTGGCGCCGGTGCTGCATTTCGAGGCCGTGGTCGTGCCGCACCGCAGCCTGAGCCCTCGCGGCCTGGCGATCGTGCTGGGTTGCCTCGGTCTCGCCAGCCTGACGATCACGACGATGTTCTGGATGCTCGGCGCCTGGCCGATCGCCGGCTTCAACGGCGGCGAAATGCTGGTCGCCGCCGCATTGCTGCGTTCGCACGTGCGCAGTCGACGCGCCCGCGAAGTGCTGCTGCTGACCGACGAGAATCTGCGCATCCTGCGCTTCGACGAAGACGGTGGGCGCCAGGAGCGCCAATTGCCGGCCGCCTGGCTGGCGGTGATCGTGGAGGAGCGGCCGGGCTGCGTGCCGGCACTATTCCTGGCCAGCCACGGCCGCCGCGAGGAAGTGGCGCGTATGCTGGGCGAGGCGGAAAAGCGTGACCTGGCTGGCGCATTGAAGGCAGCGCTGCACCGGATGCGCCATCCGGTGTTCGATAATCCGCAGCTGACGTAGCTCCGAAGGCCAGGGCTCTGCCCAATAAGCGCGAAGGTAAGGATTATAGAACGAAATCAATGAGTTGGAATAAATGGCTTCGCCGACCAGGGGCTCCGCCCCCTGGACCCCCGACGGCGTGCCGCCGCTGTCGTACGCGCTGCGCGGCGGGAGGCTTCTGTACCGTCTAGCGATTCGTTGCATTTAGCGGCGCGCTCGCAGCTGATGCGGGGCCCGGAACAGCTAAAATGGGGTCTGGAGCCTACTGGCCCCAGCGGGTCCAGGGCAGAGCCCTGGCCTTCACTTTTCGAAAGGAACCTTCCGCCGCGCAGCGCGAACACGAGCCGCGCCGTCGTGCGAAGCACTCTGTCGCGTGACGGGGGGCCAGGGGGGGAGCCCCTGGCCCTTAAGTCTCGATTGGTCCCATCGATTTAATCAGCTCGAACACGCGCTTGCGCACTGCCGGCTCGGTAATGCGGTAATACGCCCGCACCAGCTCCAGCGTTTCGCGCTTGGTCAGCGGGTCGTCGGCCGGCGCGCCATAGCCTTCAGGCTTTTCGGCGAAGCCGGCGACGCCTGCGATGACGCCACCGGCGCGCGGGTCGGGCATGTCATCAAAAAAGAAGCTGATCGGTACATCCAGTACCCGCGACAGATCGTACAGCCGCGAGGCGCCGACACGGTTAACGCCGCGTTCGTATTTCTGTACCTGCTGGAATGTCAGGCCCAGCGATTCGCCAAGCCTTTCCTGGCTCATGCCCATCAAGGTTCGGCGCAGCCTGATCCGAGATCCAACATGGACATCAATCGGGCTGGGCCGCGTCTCCCCGCCCTCCGCGGGCGGCGCTTCGAACCCACCAACATTTCGAGACATCAGTGCCACTTTCTAATCCAAGGTTTTGCAGCCGGGTATCAAGATCGACTAGCGGTGCAACCCTAAATTGTCAACTAACTTTCAGCTTTTAGGGATCGAATTTGTGTTTTTTGGACGCCCTTCGTTCATGAATCTTGCAGCACCCCGCTTGCGGAGTAGTGCCGCCATGCAACTGAGGATGGCAAGCAGGGCGGGGGCGCCCAAACCCAGGCGCGACTCCGGCGTCGGCGGCAGCATCCCGGGAATTGCGGCCACCAGCACGCCGGTCCGATCAAGCCCCAGGCGCGCGACGATGGCGCCGTGCGGATCGATGACCGCGGAAATGCCTGTGTTGGCGGCGCGCACGACCGGCAGCCCTTCCTCGACGGCCCGCATGCGTGCTGCGGCCAGATGCTGCCGCGGGCCCGCGGAATTGCCGAACCAGCTGTCATTGGTGAGGTTCAGCAGCATGGCGGGACGATCGGCCTGTAACGCGACCTGCGCCGGGAACGCGGCCTCGAAGCAGATCAGCGGGCCGATCGGCGGCAGGCCTTTAATATGGAGGGTGCGCAAGCCCGGGCCCGGCGACCAACCCTGCTCGCCAAGCCTGATCGGCAGGTAGCTCGGAAAATACTCGCCGTATGGCACCAGGTGGAATTTGTCGTACACCGCGCCGACGCTGGCGTCCGGCATGATAGCGGCGAGGCTATTATGCGGCTTGCCCTGGGCGTCACGTCGCGGCGTGCCGGCGATGGTGGCCAGCGCCGGCCCTGCGGCCTCGGCGATCGCCTGGCGGGCTTCTGTGTCCTCCTCGAGCCAGTAGGGACTGGCGGTTTCCGGCCACACCACAAGCGCGGGATGACCGTCCGCCTGCAATACGCCCTGGCGGGTCAGCACCAGGTGGCGATTGAAAATTCGGTCGATCCAGGCGCGGTCCTGCCAATGGTCGCGGTGCTCGGTCTCGGGAACGTTGCCCTGCACGATGGCCGCGGTCAGATCCGGCGGCGGCAGGGTGGAGCGATGAAGGCGGGCAACGCCGGCGGTGCCCCACAGCAGGATGGCGGCCAATGCGGCAAACCAGGCGCGGCGCCCGAGTGCCGGGGTGGCAGCGAGCAGAACCACGAACAGGGTGATGCCGCCGATGCCGACCCATGCCCCCGCCTGCATGAACGCGAGTCCGACCATGCCCGGCATTTCGACGGCGCTTCCGAGCGGATTCCAGGGAAAGCCGGTGAGCACGAACTGCCGTGCGATGTCGCCGAGCACCCATGCGCCGGCGAGCATGGCGGCCCGCGGCCAGCCCGCCGGGACCAGCCGGGCCGCCCCACACGGCACGGCGATGAATACCGCCAGCACTGCCGCCAGCAGCGGAACGCCGATCGGCACAGCCCACCAGAAGTCTGCTGCCTCGACCAGGATGGCGCTCGTGATCCAATACAGACCGACCAGGTGGTGGCCGACGCCAAAGGCCATGCCGCGCCGGAACGCCGAGCGCCATGTCGCGGCGCCATCGATCAGGGCGAGGAGGCCGGGAATGCTGACAGCCAGTAGCGGCGCGATGGTGAGCGGCGGCAGCGCCAGGGCAGCAATGGCCCCGAGCAGAAAGGCGGCGGCATCGGCGCGCCAGGCGGTAAGGGCACGGAGTTTACTAAGAATGGCGGCCTCCGCATGACGCGGCGTTCGGCTTGGCTTCTGACCGGGAGTGCGTCAAGCGGTTCTTCCCCGGCCATCCGGGACGCCGATCGGTAGGCGGCGCAGTTGGACGTCGAGGCGAGGCGCAACCCTGGGTCATTCAACCGTCTGAAGGGACGTCTTTGGCGCGGTAAGGTATGGCTATATTTTTGGCCCCATGCCACCATGGCGCGCAATTTTGCCACAGGGGTGTTCATATCATGGGGAAACTGACGACCGCCATATGCGCGGCATGCGTGATTTGCGCCGGGCTGCCGGCCGCGGCGGAGCCACCGGCGCTCAAGAATGCGTTCGGCAAACCGACGCCGCCTGCCTTCCCGACGACACCGTTTTTCAGTCGCCTGCTGCTGACCAACGGCGCGCCGGTCTCCGCCGGTCCCATCAAGGGCACGCTTGGGGTGACCAATCTGACCTTCAGCAATTTCAACAACACCGCGGTGAAGGTCTTCGTTTTTCTGCCTGTTTTCGTTTCTGGCGGCGTCTGCGGCAGCCCCGTTATCGGCGGAGGCTCGCCGGGCGGATACTTCATGATCGGCGCCAATCAGACGCTGACGATCCCGTATCCAACGCCGCAGGTTTACACAGGGCTACCGAGTTGCCTCGCGGCCAACATCACCTCCGGGGGTTCCTCCCAGGTGGAGCTGTACGTGACCGGCTACTCCGAATAGCGGCGCGGGTTGCGTAGCGGACGTTCTACCAAGGCAAAGGCCAGGGGCTCTGCCCCTGGACTCGCCGGGGCCTTATGCCCCGGACCCCGTTAGCGCTGCGCGGCTTTGCCTTGCTATTTTGGCTGGACTTCACCGAACGACCGGAACCTGGGCGGCGCCCTGTTCCTCCGCATCTCTAGTCGAGCGCATCGCGAAGCTGGCGCTCATAGTGGCGGTAATATTTGTCGGTTACCAGGTCGGTCTTCACCACGATCGCCACATCCGTGGTATTGAACTGGTGATCGATCACCGCGCCGTCGCCGACGAATCCTCCCAGCCGCAGATAGCCCTTTATCAGGGGCGGCAGATTGGATTGAGTGCGTTTGGCATCCACCTCGTCCGGGTCCATGCGGCGCATTTCGATATGGCGCTCGGGCAGCGCGCGCGGCCGCAACGCCGGCGGCGCCAAATGGTTGTAGTAAAGATAAGTGAGCTCCGCGGCCCAGTCGTCCGGGTTGGTGCTGGGCAGGCTGGCGCAGCCGAACATCAGATCGATCTGGTGCCGGAAGATATAGGCGGCAATACCGCGCCATAGCAGTTGCATTACGGCACGGCCGCGATAATCCGCGGCTACGCAGCTGCGGCCGAGTTCCAGCAGCTTGCCGTGAAACAGATCGAGCGGCGAAAGATCGTATTCCTCATCGGAATAAAAGCGGCCGATCTGTTCCGCCGCGTCCTGCTGGATCAGCCGGTAGGTGCCGACAACCCCTTCCGGCCCGGGACCGATCGCATGGTCGATCACGAGCAAATGATCGGCGACCGCATCGAATGCATCGACGTCGCGACGCACGGCCAGCGCCGCCGCGGACGGCTGGGCGCCCATTTCCTCGTAGAAAATCCGCCAACGCAGCGCCTGCGCCGCGTCGACTTCGCTTTCCGTCGTGGCGATGCGCACGCCGAGGTGGCCTGCGCGCAGCTCGCCGAAACCACGCGTTTCCGGCGGCAGCGCCGCGAGTTTCTGAATGGCGGTCATCGGGTGCGGCCCTCGGCGGGGGCATCGTCCGTGGCCACGGCGGCGCGGGCCGGGGCGCCCGCCGGGCGCGCGGTGCGACGGCGGCCATAGATCTCCAGTCGGGTCGACACAAGATCGAAACCCAGCCTGGTGGCGATCTGTTGCATCAGGCTCTCATGCTCCGTGTCCTCGAATTCGATAACGCGCCCGGTATCCACGTCGATCAGATGGTAGTGGCGGCCGTGCTCGGTCGGTTCATAGCGGGCGCGTCCGCCGCCGAAGTCGCGGCGCTCAAGGATGCCGCGCTCTTCCAGCAGGCGCACCGTGCGATAGACCGTGGCTATGGAAATGCGGCTGTCGAGCGCCGTCGCCCGCCGATACAGCTCCTCCACGTCGGGGTGGTCCTCCGCTTCCGACAGCACACGCGCAATCACGCGGCGCTGTCCTGTCATCTTCAGCCCTTGCTGGACGCAAAGACGCTCGATGCGCGATTCCATCCGGTCTCCTGCGGTGGTCGGTCGGAACAGCCCCGCCCACGGCGTAGCCGATGCGAGGTGGGCTTGTCGATGCTGCCGCTGGCTGGCCTGGTCAAGGAAGGCCAGGGCAGAGCCCTGGCCTTTGACAGGTCAAAATTTAAGGCCGTTGGTATAACTCCCGCCGCGCAGCGCCAACGCAGGCGGCGGCACGCCGTCGGGGGTCCAGGGGGCGGAGCCCCTGGTCGGCGAAGCCACAAGTTTTGTTATATATGCCCTATCCGACGTCTTCTGACCAGAGAAGCGCCCTAGTCTGCATCGTACAGAACCTCGATCACAACGCTCCAGCTGTAGCGCGGGTCGGCCAGGTGCGCGGCGGGGTCGAGCGGCACGTGCTTGGCGGTGACGGCGTCGTCCACGTTGCCGCCAACCACCGTCAGTTGGACCGCGGTGGCGTCCACAACGATGTCGCAGTGGCTGGCGAACGGATGGTCCGTCGGCAGGTCGGAAAATTGCAGCGCGCCGTCCGGGCCGCGGCCGTGGCAGATCAGGTCGCCGGGTCGCGGCGCGTAGGATCCCGGCGCATGAGCACGCAGGATAGGGCTGGTGCCGGCGGCCGCGGCGTTGATGTAGACGCTGTGGCTGGCGCTGTACGGAAAACGCCCGCCGGCATCGGCCAGGCGCATGACGTAGGAAATGAAGGCCGCCGACCAGGCGTAGAACCGATCCTGATCGGCAGGGAAGACGGCGGCGGTCGCACCGTGCTTGCCGGTCCAGTCGGCCTCCGGCGCGCCCGGCGGCACGCCTTCCCACCAATATTCGCCGACGCGCTGCCACAGGCCTTGCTGGCGTTCGGGCTTGGCGCCGGGCGGCGGGGCTGGGTGTGTGGCGGGCGGATCGTCGTCGACGATGCTGCCGAACAAGCGCCATTCGCGTAGCGCGATTGCGACCGCCGCGTCGCGGCTGAACGGCGCCCACCCGGAGGTGGCGAAGGGCGGTACGTGCGGATCGTCGACGATCGGGCCGCGCAGATACGGGCCGGGGGGTGGGTGATGGGCGCAGGCGCCCAGCGTCGCGGCAAGCAGCGCCGCGGTGGCAGTGCGGCTGGTGCGCATCACTTGTCGCAGCGCGGCTTGTGCGGCTTGGGGTCATAGCCGGCGAGGCCCGGTACCCCGTAGCCGGGGATGACGAGGTTCTCGAGATCCTCGGGCCCAGGTTTCGAGCCCAGCCAGGTGACGGAGAGCCGCGCCACCGATCCGTCCTGCTTTAGGCAGCGCAGGGCTTCCTCGATTTCGTCGCGTAGTTCGACGGCCGACTCGGCGACGGCCAGCCCTTCGTGGGTACGGGTTTCCGGCAGCGCAAGAGCTGCCGTCAGCTTCGAACGGCCCGCGGCGGCGGCGCGCAGGGCCGAGCTGCTGGTGAGGCTGGCGTCGGCGGCGCCGGTGCGCACTGCATCGAAAACCGCGGCGAGAGTCGGCCGTGCTACCGCGATAAAGCCCAGCCGCTGGCCGTTGCGCGCGGCCCATTCGGCGTAGTCGGTGCCTGCATGCACCGCCAGGCGCTTGCCGCGCAGGTCGCCTAACGCGGTCAGCGTAACGCCCGGCGCGGTGCCGAACTGGTATTCGGTCCAGAGATAACCTTCGGTGAACAGCATGTCCGCGGCGCGTTCGGGCGTCGCCTGAACCGGTCCGGGAAGCACATCCACGCGTCCGTCCGCTAGCGAGGTGAACAAGGCCGGCAGCGGCGCTTCGGTGAACACGACATCGCGCTTCAGGCGGGCGGCGATGGCGCGGATCAGCACGACGCTGAAGCCCGTCAGCTTGCCCGTACGGTCGGCCAACACGAAGGGCGGGCTATCCGGCACGACGCCGGCGCGCAGGGCTGGCTCCGCCGCCTGCGCGGAAGCGGTCATGATCAGCAGGGCAGCGAGAACGGCGCGCATCGGGCAGCACGGTGAACCTCCGGTGTGCCCTGGTGCAAGGGGTGTGGGAAGGCCGGCCAGGGCACGCGAATTTGGAAACCGCCACCGCCCGCTCCAACTGACGTCGGCGAACAAGGAACAATTAACAAAAGTTTTTGCTTCTTTTTTCAAAAAGAAGCACTTTTTCTTGTTCTTTTTTGAAAAAAAGAACCAAAAAACT
>JAATGE010000657.1 GCA_015654825.1 Rhodospirillales bacterium | reverse complement strand
TGGGGTTGGGGGCGGTGTTTAAGCAGAGAGGGGAAGGTGGCGAGGTAGTCGCGGGCCATGGCGGTGTGGTCGGTTCCTTCGGGCAGGCCGCTGCACAGGGCCTGGTAGAGGACTTCGTCGGCGGCTTCGCCCATGACGCGGGCCAGGTCGGCGGCGTCGTTGATGCGGAAATGCAGGCCGGAGCGGCGGCTCGGCACTTTTTCGGCCATGCCGCCGATGCCGGTGCAGATGACCGGGCGGCCCGCGGCGTAGGCTTCCTGGATGACCACGGGCGAGTTTTCCCACCAGGTGCTGGGGATCAGCACGTAGTCGCAGGCCTGCATCAGGGTGCGGACGTCGGCATTGTCGTAGGGGCCGGCGAAGGTGGCGAAGCCGTGGCGGGCGAAGGCGGCGTTGAAGCGTTCGACGAATTCCGGGGTCTGGCCGACCACGTTGCCGTGCACCTTGATGCGGATTTTCTTGTTGATGTCGGGCTGTTTGGCGAGCAGCTCGATCGTGTCCAGCAGTGTGTCGGCGCCCTTGAACGGCGTGAGCTGGCCGAAATAGCCAAAGGTCCAGGGGCTGCCTTCGACATAGGCGCGGGTGCGGGGCTCGCGCTTGGTGACGTGGCGCAGGCCGTTTTCGATGACCACGAATTTTTCCCGCGGCAGGCCCCAGGCGACCATGCGATCGGCGAGGAAGTGGCTTGGCGAAACAAAGCCGGCGGCGGGCAGCAGGGCGTTCTGGATCAGGTTGCGCCGCATGACGAATTGCTGCCGGCTGTGTTCGGGAAAGCAGGTGGCGCAGGCGGTGGGGGTTGCCTGTTCGCACAGCCGGCGGGCCGGGCGGGTCACCATCTGCCCATGATGATTGCAGATGGCGAGGAACTCATGCAGCGTGACCGCGAACGGAATGTCGGTTTCGGTGGCCAGGGCGCGCAGCGTGTTGACGCCGAGGTTCAGGTAATGGTGGAAATTGGCCAGGCGGACCTGGTTACGCAGCAGGATCGACTTGATCTGGCGCCAGACATCGTTCGACGACAATTGGTAGAAATGGTCGTAGCGCAGCGGGTCGACCACGACGATGAATTCGCGGTCCGAGCCGAGGATCAGTTTGTGGCGGTCGGAAGCCGGACAGGCGGCGATGAAGATGGCGTCGGCGCCGATGCGGCGCAGGCCTTCGTAGAGCGCGTAGGCAGCGATTTCCGCGCCGCCCTTGGTGACCGAGGGGTGGGTGTGGGAAATGATCGCGATCGGGCCGACCGGGCTGCTCTGCATGGTATCGGGCATCAGACGCTCGCTCCCAGGCTCAATGCGCTCATCCCGTTGTTGTACACCGCACTGTTGACCGCGTCCTGAATCCGCGTCGGCAGCACGGTGCGGCTGGTGCGTGCCGCGCCATGATGCACGACATGTGCCACATTGGAGCGGAACAGGCCGTTTTCACGGTGGAAGCCGCCCATGAAGGGCGCCGCGGTCAGCGACCAGCGCACGAAGTGCGCCGTGGACCAGGCGAAGCAGCGCGCGGAGACGTTGTCCTCGGCTTCGCGCTGCTCGAAGCTGTCGGCCTCCAGGCCGAAGAACACCAGGTCGGGGCCGGCGGTGCGCAGCACCTGGCGCGCGTGGCGCCAGCCGCCCTCGGTCAGGAACACGCCGGGGCCGAGGAATACGAAGCGGTTGGCGCCGATTTCGCGCAGGATGTCGGGCAGCAGGGCGAAGGCGTGGGCCGCGTCCTCGATGACCAGCAGGCTGCAGGGCACGCCTTCGCTGAGCTGGAATTCGCGGAACAGCCACATCGCGTCGGAGCGGTTGCTGTTGGCGGAGGCGATGAAGGCGACGCCGTCGATGCCGCTGCCGGCGCGGCAATGGTGCGCCATTTCCTCGAACAGCAGGAACAGGTCGCAGCGGTCGTCGGGCAGCACGCAGATCAGCGCACGGCGGGTGTGCGTGATGCTCATCGGCACCGGCGGGTTGATGGCGTTGCGCTGGGCGCGAATGGCGGCCTCGGCGAAGCGCGGGAAGAATGCCTCTTCCTGCAGCGCGGGAAAGAACAGCAGCGCGTCTTCCAGCGTGGCGGAATGGCCGAGGCGGCGGAAGACCTTGGGCGGGATCGACCAGTTGGCGGCGGCGCCGCCCTGGAACACGATTTTCAGCACGGGATCGGCGAAATCCTCGGGTTCGGCGTCGCCGGCGAACAGGGCCACGAAGCCGGAGCGCTGCACCAGCGCGTCGCTGCCGGGAAACGCGCTGAGCAGGTCGGGGCGCGGCTTCCAGTAGATCGCCTCCGGCACCGCCGTCATGGCGGCGCCGCCGATGCGCAGGCGCAGGCCCTCGATGCGCTTCATCGGGCTGATGACCCAGCCTTCGACCAGGCAGCCGAGGCCGGGGACCAGCAGGACGCGGTCGATCGAGGTCTCGGTGGCGTAGGCCTGGCCGACGGAGCGGGTCGGCAGCCAGCTTTCGAGGCTGCTGAGCATGCGCTGCAGGGCGGTGGAGCGGCCTTCGCCGAGGCAGCGTTCGCGCACCGCTTCGTATTCGGCGATGAGGTCGGTGGGCGTAATCAGCCGGATCGGGGTGTGGGCGCGCAGGTGGAAGCGGCCGCCCGGGCCGAAGAAGACGTAAAACTCGCTGGTGGCGCTGGTCGGGCGCCAGGAGGACGCGATGACGCCGATAATGCCGCAGGCATCTGCCGGCAGGTCGTCGCGCGTGTAGGTCATCACGGCGATGGCGGCGGGGATCTTGCGCCGCTCGCTGATGACGGCCGCGAATTCGGTCAGGTGGCCGCGGCGTATCCAGCCGATCATCCAGACCTGGCCCGAGGTATCGATGGCCAGTGCCTCGATGTAGCCCTGCAGGTTTTCCGGCAGCGGCCGCAGGCCCTGCTCGCCGAGCGCGGCCGCATCGCCGCGCAGATCCTCGAGCAGCAGCTCGAGGTCGGCGGTGTTGCTGCGGCTCGGCATCGGGGCGTTGAGGCGGCGCAGTTGCTGGATGACGTCGTTGACGGTCGGCAGCTCGCCGGCAAATCCCAGCCGCAGGTTGGTGCCGGCAATGCGGACGCTGAGCGTGTCCTCGGTGGCGTCGGCCAGTTCGGTGGCACGCGCGAGTACACTCGCGTCGAATACGAAGCCGGGGGTGACCGGCTGGCCGAGCGCCTCGGAGATATCGTGGCGCGGCACGTCCGGGATGCCTTCGGCGACGACGAGCTCACCGACGAGGAGCTGGATCGGCACCGGGCGGCCGGGATCGAGCAGGTCCAGCGCCCAGCCGCGGACCCCCTGCGTGCAATCGATCATATCGATAAAGCCGCGATGCGAAACCGGCCCGCCCGCGGTCAGCGCGGTCCCGACAACTGTTGCGGTCAAAATACTCTCCGCCCGATACAAATGACCGCTGCGGCAGCTTGTCGCGGTTCAAGCCACACGCCCCGGCCGTGCCTACTCTTAAGTCCACCCGATGTGGTCTAAGCCACAATAACAGCTTTGGGTGTAAAGCATTAACAGCTCACCCGCAAAGCAAACAATGGCGAGGCGCGGCGGTGCAAGTGCAGATGAGGCCAGGGGCTCTGGCCCTGGACCAAGCTGGGGCCAGTAGGCCCCAGACCCCCATTTATACCAACTGCCGGAAATCTTGACTCCTGCGGCCGTGTCCAGGGCGCGGATAAGGGCAGGAAGGCCAGGGCTCTGCCCTGGACCCGCTGGGGCCGGAGGCCCCAGACCGCATTTTGTCTGTTCCGAGACTGGCATTGACGACGAGCCAAGAGGCCGGAGCAACAGGTCTGCGAGATTGGTACACGAGACTC
>JAATGE010000197.1 GCA_015654825.1 Rhodospirillales bacterium | reverse complement strand
CGCCTGCGGTAAGGTCCATCCGGGAGATTGCTACTGCCATACCGAGCCTCCTGCGCCGCGAATCGGCCGCGATGCCAGGGAATCAGACCGGTTGAACTTTGGGAATCCCCTGCGAGTCACACATCAGGACGGTTGGTATAAGGCCCCAGACCCCAATTTTATTTGTGTTCCGAGTCCGGCTTCGACACCGAGCGACACCCGTCATTGCGAGCCGCCCTTGCGGCGCGGCAATCCAGAAGTACAGCATCAGCACGAGGTCGCCGTAGCCGCGCACACGCCGAAAGAACTTTCCCGCAGTCGAATACTTGATATCTCGGCAGCAGGCGTTAGATGGTCCACCTGGGGTAAAATGCATCGTAGGGGCGGAAGTGATTCTCCACCGACAGGGAGATGCGCCAATGGAAATCGACACCGACAAGATCGACGACGCAGTACTGGCCTTGCTCTATCTGACCCTTCATGACGGATTTCGGGCCTGGAAGGGCTACGACTGGGGTGCGCTCGGGCGATTGCATCGCAAGGGGATGATCGACGATCCGGTCGGCAAGGTCAAATCCGTGGTGTTTACCGACGAAGGCTTGGCAAGAAGCAAGCAGCTGTTCGCCGAGCTGTTCGAACGGCACGACGGTCACCGGGCAACATAGGACGAATCACCCGCAAAACGTAACGTATTGCTTCGATATCCGCATGGAACTCGGAACGAAAACAAAATTGGGGTCTGGGGCCTAAGGCCCCAGTGGGGTTTGGGGCAAAGCCCCAACCTTGCCGTCCTTCTTCCCACCCAGCTCACCCGAATTCCACCCACCCCCCAGCGCCGTAATCAAAGCCACCGCGTCCGTCAGCCGCGACTGCTCGATACTCAGCGCCGTTTGTTGCGCGGAGAGCAGCGTATTCTGCGCCGTCACCACCGTCGTATAAGGCTGAGTTCCCGCCGTATACTCGTTCAAGCTGATTTGCGCCGCCAATGCCGCGTCGCGCACCGCTTCGTCCTGGATGACCGCTTGTTGCGCCAGCAGCCGCAGTCCCACCAGGTTGTCCTCCACCTGCTGCAGCGCCGTCAGTACGGTTTGCCGGTAGGTTGCGACACTTGACCGATATTGCGCGCGCGCGGCGGCAACGGCCGCACTGCGCGCGCCGCCGGCGAATATCTCGTCGCTGACCGTACCCCCGAGCGACCACACATTGTTCGCCGCGGACAGCAGCCCGCCGAACCCGCCGGCCGCGAAACCAATTGCACCGGAGAGATCGATCGCCGGGTAGTAGGCGGCGACCGCGACGCCGATCAGTGCGTTATTGGACGCCATGGTGCGTTCCGCCGCCGCGATATCCGGCCGCCGTTCCAGCAATGTGGAGGGCACCGACACAGGAATATCCGGAACAATCGGCGGCTGCACCACCACCGGAATGTTCAGCTCCGCCGGTGCCATTCCCGCCAGCACCGCGATGGCATGTTCGAATTGCCCGCGCGAAATGCCGACGGCGACGGCCGCCGATTGCGCGGTATCGAGCTGTGTCTGGGCCAGTATCACATCGGACCGCGCGGCAACGCCCGCCTCGTACTGGTTGCGCGTGATTTTCAGCGCCTTGGCATCGTTGGTGACCGTATTGTCCAGCAGCCTTTGCAGTGCATCCGTAACCGTCAGTTCCATATATGCCGTGGCCAGCGCCGCACCCGCCGAAAGCCGTGCATTGGCCAGCAGCGCCGCGCTGCCTTCCGCGTTCGCCTCGCTGCTCTCCACCTGGCGCCTGATTTGTCCCCAGATATCGATTTCCCACGAAGCCGTGGCCTGGACTGTAACTTGGCTAAGCGCCGGGCCATGTCCGGTCGCGGAACGATTGGCCCCCGCACTGGCGCCAAGCACTGGAAACAGCGCCGCCCGTGCCTGATCTACCAGCGCCCGCGCCTGGTCATAGGATGCGGCCTGCGCCAGCACCGTCTGGTTCGCCGTCATCGCCCGGCGCTCCAGCCGATCGAGCGCCGGATCGCCGAACACCGCCCACCACTCTCCCTTCGGCACCTGGTCCCGGGGTGTCGCCTGTTTCCAGCCGGCGAGTTCCTTGAATTTCGGCGCGATAACAGCCGCCGGCCGCCTATAATCCGGCCCCACCATGCATCCGCCCAGCAGGCTCAACGCCGATGCCAGAGTCGGAACCAAAATAAAATGGGGTCTGGGGACTAGTCCCCAGCGGGGTGCAGGGGCAGAGCCCCTGGCCTTCCTGATCCCGCCCTTCATTCCGCCGCCGTCCCAGTAAGCCGAGCCTGCGGCAACACTTTGTGCCAGGCGCGCGCCGCCCGTAGCCGGAACCGGTCGAGCAGCAGGTAAACGATGGGTGTAGTATAAAGCGTCAGCACCTGGCTGACGATCAGCCCGCCGACGATGGCGATGCCGAGGGGCCGCCGCAGTTCCGCGCCTTCGCTGCTATCGATCGCCAGCGGCACCGCGCCGAGCAAAGCAGCCGCTGTCGTCATCATGATCGGGCGAAACCGTTGCAGGCAAGCCGCCGTGATCGCGTCGAGTGTCGACATGCCCTGCACGCGTTCCGCCTCCAGCGCAAAATCGATCATCAAAATCGCGTTCTTCTTTACGATACCGATCAGCAGTATGACGCCGATCAGCGCGATCAGCGAGAATTCGGTTCCCGACACGAACAGCGCCAGCACGGCACCGACGCCCGCCGACGGCAGCGTGGAAAGGATCGTCACAGGATGTACATAGCTTTCATAAAGAATTCCCAACACGATATACACGGCAGCGAGTGCCGCGGCGATCAGCAGCGGTTCGCTGGCGAGCGACGCCTGAAATGTCGCGGCCGCGCCGGCGAAGCTGCCATGGATCGAAGCCGGCAGCCCGATCGAGGCTGCTGCCGCCGCCACCGCATTGGTGGCATCGCCCAGCGAATGCCCCGGCGCCAAATTGAATGAAACGGTCGCGGCAACGAACGGCCCCTGATGGTTGACCGCGAGTGGCGTCAGCCCCGGGCCGAAATGGCTGAACGCCGCCAGCGGCACCATGGTTTCCTTCGCAGTACTGACCGCGGCACCGCTCGAGGCCGAGCTCTTGCCGCTGGCGGCCAGCGAATTGAGTGCCGCGTTGCGTGCCGAATCGCTGGCCACCTCGGCGGCGGTGTCATTGCTCGCGGTCGAGGGGCCGCTGGTTGTGCCGGCGGGAAAATTGGTGCTTTGCGTGCCCGCCGCCGAACCGCCGGAGGTGCTGACCCACACATCCTGCAGCGTGCGCGGCGATTGCCAATAGCGCGGCGCCACTTCCATGACGACATGGTACTGGTTCAGCGCACTGAAGATCGTGCTGACCTGGCGTTGCCCGAACGCATCGTACAGCGTATTGTCGATCTGCTGCGGTGTCACACCGAGCTTTGCCGCCGTGCTGCGGTCGATCTGCAAATCGACCTCCAGCCCATGCACCTGCGCATCCGAATTCACATCGGTAAACACCGGATTCTGCTGCAAGGCCTCGGTCAGCTTCGGCGTCCAGGCATACAGCGTCGCGGCATCGTCGCCTTGCAGCGTATACTGGTATTGTGCATTGCTCTGGCGCCCGCCGATACGAATATCCTGCACCGCCTGCAAATACAGCCGCGCCCCGGAAACCAGTATCAGCCGCTTGCGCAACCGCGCGATCACCTGGTCGGCCGATGATTTGCGTTCCGACAGCGGCTTCAACGATATGTAGACATTGGCCGAGTTCGTCGCCCGCCCGCCGGTGAACCCGACCACGCTCGCGACATCGGGATCCGACCCCACGATGGCCTGCAGCGTTTGCAACTTCTTGCGCATCGATTGAAAACTGATGCTCTGATCGCCCTGCACGCCGCCGATCAGCGACCCGGTATCCTGCTGCGGAAAGAACCCCTTCGGTACCAGCACGAACAGCACGACATTGAGCCCAACCGTCGCGGCCAGCACCAGCATGACCAGCGCCGGGTGGCGCAGCGCGGCAATCAGCGTGCGGCGATAGAACCCGAGCATCGCCGCGAACCCACCCTCGAACGCCCGCGCGATGCGGCCTTGCCGCTTGCCCTCATCGGCCGCCCGCAGAAAGATCGCGCACATCATCGGCGTCGTCGTCAGCGATATGACCAGCGAGACCGCGATCGCGAGCGACAGGGTAATCGCGAATTCGCGGAACAATCGGCCAACAATGCCGCCCATCAGCAGGATCGGCATGAACACCGCCACCAGCGAGACGCTGATCGAAAGCACCGTAAAGCCCACTTCCTGCGCACCGCGCAGCGCGGCGGCCCGCCGATCCATGCCGCCTTCGATATGGCGCGTAATATTCTCCAGCACGACAATCGCGTCGTCGACGACAAACCCGGTAGCGATCGTCAGCGCCATCAGCGAAAGGTTATCCAGGCTGTAGCCCAGCAGGTACATCGCGCCGAACGTGCCGATCACGGAAACCGGTACCGCGACGGCGGGTATCAGTGTCGCGCGCCCGCTGCGCAGGAACGCAAAAACCACGAGCACGACGAGGCAGACCGCGATCAGCAGCGTGCGCTGCGTGCCCTGCAGCGATGCCCGGATTGTCGGCGTGCGGTCCAGCGCCACATTGATTTCCGCGGCACCGGGCAGCGCCGCCTGAAGCTCCGGCAGCGCCGCGCGCACGCCGTCGTTCGTGGTAATGATATTGGCGCCCGGCTGGCGGAAGATCAGCACGGAAACCGTAGGCTGGCCGTTATACAGGCCCGCGTTGCGCAAATCCTCGACGCTGTCGAGCACCTCGCCGACATCGGTCAGCTTCACCGCGGCGCCGTTGCGGTAGGCGACGACCAGCGGCCGGTAATCCACCGCGTGGTTGGCCTGGTCATTGGTATAGATCTGATAGGATCGGCCGGCCTGCTCCACCTGGCCTTTCGGCGCGTTGGCATTGGCCGATGCCAACGCCGCACGCACATCCTCCAATCCAATGCCGTAATGGAACAGCGCCCCCGGATTGAGCTCGACGCGCACTGCGGGCAGCGCGGCGCCATTCACGTCCACCTCGCCGATGCCCGGCAGTTGCGAGAGTTTCTGCTCCACGACCGTGGCCGCACTGTCGTAAAGCTGGCCTGGCGTCAGTGTTTTCGATGTCAACGCCAGAATCATGATCGGCGCGTCGGCGGGATTGACCTTGCGGTAACTAGGGTTCTGCCGCAGCGCCGTCGGCAGGTCCGCGCGCGCGGCGTTGATCGCCGCCTCCACATCGCGCGCCGCGCCATCGATCGAGCGGTCGAGATTGAATTGCAGCGTAATGCGCGTGGTGCCGACGGAGCTCTGCGATGTCATTTCGGCCACGTCGGCGATCTGCCCCAGGTGCCGCTCCAGCGGTGCCGCGACCGAACTGGCCATCGTATCCGGGCTGGCACCGGGCATTTGCGCGGTGACCGATATGGTCGGGAAATCGACTTGCGGCAGCGGGGCGACAGGGAGTTTCGCGTAGCCCAGCAGACCGGCCAGCAGGATGCCAACGGTTAAAAGCGTTGTCGCGACCGGGCGCGTTATGAAGGGCTGGCTGATGTTCATGGAGCAAGCAAAAGGCCAGGGCAGAGCCCTGGCCTTCCTTCCCTTCACGGCGTCACCGCCCTTCGCCCGCGCCACTGCGCAATCCACGCCCCTGCCCGCTCGAACGTCAGGTAAATCACCGGCGTGGTAAACAGCGTCAGCAACTGGCTCAGCAGCAGCCCACCGAAAATCGCAATGCCCAGCGGCCGCCGCAGCTCCGAACCCGTGCCCTGCCCCAGCATCAGCGGCACCGCCGAAAACAGCGCCGCGAACGTCGTCATCAGGATCGGCCGAAACCGCAACAAACACGCCTCCCGCACCGCCGCGCGCGGCGACTTCCCATGCTTGCGCTCCGCCTCCAGCGCAAAATCCACCACCATGATCGCGTTCTTCTTGACAATCCCGATCAGCAGCACGAGCCCAATGATCGCGATCACATCGAGATCGGACCCCGTGAGCAGCAGCGCCAGCAGCGCCCCGATCCCCGCCGACGGCAACGTGGAAAGGATCGTGACCGGATGGATAAAGCTCTCGTACAGAACGCCAAGCACGATATACATCGCCGCGACGGCCGCCAGCAGCAGAAAGAATTCGTTACCCAGCGCATTCTGAAATGCCGCCGCCGTGCCCTGGAACGAAGTCTGCACGCTCGCCGGCATATTCAGGTCGCGCTCGGCCGCGGTGATGGCGGAGATCGCCGCCCCGAGCGAAGCGCCCTGCGCCAGGTTGAAACTGATCGTCGTCGCCGGGAACTGGCCAAGATGCCCGATCACCAGCGGCGAGGCCGAACTGCTGACATGCACGATCGCCGACAGCGGCACCTGCCCGCCGACCGAGGTCGAAGTCGGCAAATAAAGCGCATTCAAATTGGTCAGCACGCTTTGCAGCGAAGGCGCCGCCTCCAGGATCACGCGGTACTGGTTGGACT
>JAATGE010000353.1 GCA_015654825.1 Rhodospirillales bacterium | reverse complement strand
GCCGGCCCGGCCACCCGCAGCCACAGCGGCGCCGAAAGCGCGGCACCCGTAAGCACCGCCGCGACGGCACTCCCGGACAGAGCCATCAGCGCCAGCCCCGCCGCCGCCGCCGTCATGGCAAGCGCCACCCCAAACAACAGCCCGGGCGACCGCGGCCGCCACAACTGCAGAATGCGAAGCAGAAAAATCATGGAAAAAGGCCAAGGGGCTCCGCCCCCTGGACCCCCGACGGCGTGCCGCCGCCTGCGTTAGCGCTGCGCGGCGGGAGGGTCCCCCCAATATCGGGGGTCTGGGGCCGTCGTGCGCAGCACGCTTTCGCGTGACGGCCCCAGCTTGGTCCAAGGGCAGAGCCCCTGGCCTTCTTGGACTTCCTCACGCTGCCCCCCGCGCCACCACTGCCTTGCCCTCGCGCAAATCCAGCCGGCGGCCGCCGAATGCGTGCGCCGCCGCGGAGTGCGAGGCCATGACCACGGTGCGTCCCACCGCCAGCCGCCGCAGGCTGGCCAGCACGGCGAGCTCCGTTGCCGGGTCAAGGTGGCTGGTCGGCTCATCGAGCAGCAGCAGCGGCGCGTTTTTCAGGAACGCGCGCGCGATCGCGACGCGCTGCGCCTGGCCGCCGGAAATGCCGTGTCCGCCCTCGCCGATCGGTGTTTCGAGGCCGCCCGGCAGTGCGGCGGCAAACTCGGCGACGCCCGCCAGCTTCGCCGCCTCCTCGGTTTCGGCGTCAGTCGCCTCCGGCCGGGCAAACCGGATGTTCTGCCGGATGCTGCCAGCGAACAGCGTCGGCTGCTGGCCGATCCAGGCCGTCAACTTGCTCAGCGCCTCGGGGACAATTTCGGAAATATCCATGCCGTTCAACAGGATGCGCCCGGAGTCCGGTCGCACGAAGCCGAGCAGCAACTCGATGACGGTGGATTTTCCCGACCCCGAGGGTCCCGCCAGCACCAGCATCTCCCCGGCCGGCAGCACGAAACTCAGCCCATCCAGCGCCGGCCCGCGGGACGCATCCCAGGTAAATTTCACCGCCTGGAACGCGACGCTGACGCCATGCGCCTCCACCGTGCGGATCGCTGGTTTTTGCAGCGGTGCCGCCGGCCGCGGCGGAACCTGCATGATGGCCTCGGCGGCCCCGGTGGCGTGCAGCCGGTCCTGGTAGGCGGCGGCAAAGCCCCGCAGCGGAGCGAAGAACTCCGGCACCAGCAGCAGCAGGAACAGCGCCGTCACCGGCGAGCCCGCATGCAGCGCCAGCGCATGGCGATACCGCACCACGAGCGCGATCAGCGCGCTCGCCATCGCGGCGTCCAGCATGGCCGACGAAATGAACGCCACGCGCAGCACGCGCATCGTCCGCGCCCGCAGTTCGTCCGCGGCAATCGCCAGGGCGCGGGCCTCATCATCGGCGCGCCCGGCGAGCACGATGGTGGCGATGCCGCGCACCCGATCCAGGAACCGCGCCTGCAGGCGGGCAAGCGCGAGAAACTGCCCGCGGCTGGCCGCGGCAGCGCCGACCCCGGCAAGCGCCTGCCCCACCGGCACCAGCAGCCCGGCGCCGGCCAGGATCGCGGCGGCCACCGGATCGACGGCGACCGCCACCAGCGCCACCAGCAGCGGCGCCGCCACAGCCAGCGAGGCCGCCGGCACCCAGCGGGAGAACAGGCCGTCCACCGCCTCCACCTCGTCCACCGCGACGCTGGCCAATTCGCCCGAATGGCGTGTGCGTAACAGGGACGGGCCGGCCGCCAGCAGCCGCGCCACGATATCGGCCCGCAAGCGGCTTCGGCCGGCGGCCCCCGCCTCGAACGATCGCAGGTAGGAAGCGAAGCCCAACCCCACGCGCAAAGCGGCCCGCCAGGCGAACACGCCCACTGCATGAAGCGGCACCGCGCGGCCGGCCAGCACGGCGCCAAGGACCACGGCCAGGCATCCCGCCTGTCCCACCGCGGCGGCGGTGCCGGCCAGCCCAAGCAGCATCACCGGCCAGGCGGCGCGCCACCCTTGCCTGGTCTGCTGCCGGGTCCAGGCCCGGGCGGCCTTCTTCGTGTCCTGCATCACTTCCACGGTGGTGTAGCGGCCGCGCCCGCGCCGGACCAGTGGACGAAGGACGCCTGTTGCGGTTAGGCCCCCTGGCAAAGCCGGATTGACAAGCCTCGGCGCAGCCGGATCGACAGGCCCCGGCAAAGCCGGATCGGCGCGGCCGGCCAAACCCGATTGACGCGGCCGGGATGGGGCCCTAAAAGCCCCGCCTCACGCCCGGAGCACGATCTGCCCCGCGCTTGCTGTTGGAGTTTTGGTCTCGTGAAGCGCACCTACCAGCCATCGAAACTCGTCCGCAAGCATCGGCACGGTTTTCGCACCCGCATGGCGACCGTCGGCGGCCGCCGGGTGCTCGCCAATCGCCGCGCCAAGGGTCGTAAACGTCTCTCCGCTTAAGCCGGGGCCGCGTAAGCCGGGGCGCCGTGCCATGGCGCATCCCGCCTCTCCGGCTCAGCCGAAGCCACCAGCGCCCGCGACGCCGCTGAAACAACCAGCGCCCGCGGCGCGGCTGAAACGGCGCGCCGAATTCCTCCGTGTCGCCAGCAAAGGGCGCAAGACCGCCATGCCGGGCCTGGTTCTGCAGGTGCTGCCCCGTGCCGACGAAAACCCCGCGCGCCTCGGCTTTACCGTGACAAAGAAGGTCGGCAACGCTGTGGTGCGCAACCGCACCCGCCGCCGCCTGCGCGAAGCGGCCCGCCTGCTGTTGCGCGAAATGCCGGTCACCGGCGCCGACCTGGTGCTGGTCGGCCGCGACAAGACCCGCTCCCGCCGCTTTGCGCTGCTGGTCGAGGATCTGCGCCAGGCCCTGGCCCGCGCCGGCCTGCCGGCCACGCCCGCGCCATGAGCCCTGCCGCCGCCCTGCTGACCGGTGCCGTGCGCACCTACCAGCTGACCCTGCGCCCGGTGCTGGGCGCCAATTGCCGCTTTTCTCCAAGCTGCAGCGATTACGCGATCGCGGCGCTGCGCACCCACGGTGCCGTGCGCGGCACCGGGCTCGCCGCCTGGCGCGTACTGCGCTGCAACCCCTGGTGCGAATGCGGCCACGATCCGGTGCCGCCGCGCCGCACCTGTACGCCAGCCTCGCCGAAAGCCGCCTGATGGACCGAAACCGCCTGCTGCTGTTCTTTGCCTTGTCGGCGGTCATCCTGGCCGTGTCGCAGTTCGTGCTGCCGCACCCGCCGGTCCACGCGCCGGTGCACAAGGCGGCGATCGAGCAGAGCGCGCAGCCCGTTTCTCCCGGCCAGCCCGCGTCGCCTGGTTTGCCCGCAACGCCGAGCGCGCCCGACACCCGAGCCGCGCCGCGGGCGAAAATCAACGCGGCGCGCCTTGCCGGCAGCATCAGCCTGATCGGCGCGCGCGTCGATGAAATGGCGCTGAAGGATTACCACGAGACGGTGCAGAAATCCTCGCCGCTGGTGCACGTGCTGCAACCCGCGGACGACGCGGAACCGAGCTCGATCCAGCTCGGCTGGGCGGCCGGCGCCGACGTCAAAGTGCCCGACGACACCACGCTATGGACCAGCAGCGGCGGCGAGCTGACCGAGGCGCATCCGCTGACGCTGACCTGGGACAACGGCCAGGGCCTGACCTACGCGATCGAATTCTCGATCGACGCCAACTACATGTTTTCGGCGCGGCAAAGCGTGCGCAACGGCGGCACCAAGGCGGTCGACGTGTGGCCCTGGCAGCGCATCCGCCGCGACTACCTGCCGCCGGCCGCGAGCTACAGCGTGCTGTTCGAAGGCATGCTCGGCGTCATGGACGGCCGCACCCAGGAAGTGACCTATCCCAAGGCCCGCAGCGAGGGCGAAAAGAACGACGGCGCCGCCTACACCCACGAGGGCGCCGGCGGCTGGGCCGGGTTCTGCGATAAATACTGGCTGACCGCGGTCATTCCGGACCAGGCGACGCCGGTGAAAGCGCTGTGGCACTACAACAAGGATGACGGCCACGACCATTACCAGGTCAGCTACCAGGCGGCCGCGCCGCAGCACGTGGCGCCCGGTGCTCCGGCGGTATTTTCCAGCCGGCTGTTCGTCGGCGCCAAGGAAGTGCACCTGCTGGACCGTTACGAGACCCAGCTCAACATCCCGCGCTTCAGCTACGCGGTGGATTGGGGACGCTTTTTCTTCCTGACCAAGCCGTTCTTCTACGCCATCGACTGGTTCTATTCCGTCACCGGCAATTTCGGCATCGCCATCCTGATTTTCACCGTGCTGGTGAAGATCGCGTTCTAACCGCTGGCCGCGAAATCCTATCAATCCATGGGCAAGATGCGGCTGCTGGCGCCAAAAATCCAGGCGGCGCGCGAACGCCACAAGGACGACCCCGCCAAGCAGCAGGCGGCGATGATGGAGGTCTACAAGCAGGAGGGCATCAGCCCCGCGGCGCAGGCCGGCGGCTGCCTGCCCTTGCTGATCCAGATCCCGGTGTTCTTCTCGCTGTACAAGGTCATCCTGGTCACGATCGAAATGCGCCAGGCGCCGTTCTTCGGCTGGATACGCGATCTGTCCGTGACCGATCCCACCAACGTGTTCACGCTGTTCGGCATGCTGCCGTACAACCCGGAGCTGATTTCACCGACGCTGCATCTGGGCATCTGGCCGCTGCTGCTGGGTGTCACGATGTTCTTCCAGCAGAAACTCAACCCGCCGCCGCCGGATCCGGTGCAGGCGAAGATGTTTCAGTTCATGCCGATCATCTTTACGTTCATGATGGGGCGGTTTCCGGCAGGGCTGGTGATTTACTGGACGTGGAACAATCTGCTGACGATGGCGCAGCAGTGGCATATTCAGCGAAATGTTACGCTGACTAAGAAAGCATAAGGCCAGGGGCTCTGCCCCTGGACCCCGCTGGGGCCTGAGGCCCCAGACCCCCGTTAATTTGGTACATGGCCATGTCACCCGCGGAGCATAATGATGGGGGTCTGGGGCCTCAGGCCCCAGCGGGTCCAGGGCAGAGCCCTGGCCTTGACTTAGAACTTGGCCGCCTCCTCTTCGCCCAATCCTGCCGCTTCTTCTTCGCGGCCCAGCGCCTCGACCAGCTCCCGGCCCCGCTCGGCCCGGAGATTGCCTTCGCCGGCCGTTCCAACGTCGGCAAATCCTCCCTGATCAACGCGCTCACCGGCCAAAACTCCCTAGCCCGCGCCTCCAACCAGCCCGGCCGCACCAAGCAGCTGAACTTCTTCAACCTCGGCGACCGCCTCACGCTCGTGGACATGCCCGGTTACGGCTACGCCCAGGCCGCGAAGGAGGTGAAGCGCGACTGGCAAGGCCTGATGTTCGACTATCTGCGCGGCCGACCCGACCTGCAGCGCGTCGTCCTGCTGCTCGACGCCCGCATCGAGGTAAAGGCATCGGACCTCGCCGTCATGAACCTGCTGGACCGCGCCGCGGTGACGTATCATTTGGTGATCACCAAGGCCGACGGCGTAAAGCCCCCGGCCCTGGCCGCCAAGATCGCCGAGGTAGAGCGCCTGGCGAAAAAGCACCCCGCCGCCTACCCGGAGGTGATTGCCACCAGCAGCGAAACAGGTTTGGGCATCGACGTGCTCCGGGCGCACCTGGCCACGCTAGTTTAGCCTCCGCCGACCGTTCGCTTTAGAGCATGATAGGTTGAGGTTGACTGGCTTCGCCGACCAGGGGCTCCGCCCCCTGGACCCCCGACGGCGTGCCGCCGCCTGCGTTAGCGCTGCGCGGCGGGAATCTTCTGCGTGGTCATAGCGGG
>JAATGE010000332.1 GCA_015654825.1 Rhodospirillales bacterium | reverse complement strand
CGCTTCAAAGCCAGCGCTGCCGCCACCAAGGGCCGAAAAGAGAAAGGGAGAAACTTGACCTCAGCATGAACCGCAAACCATAAATCAACCCGGGTCACTTCTCAGTGGAAAACCCGGGTCAGTTCCGCGTGAAAATCAACACACACCGTTCACCTCCTGCTCGATCGGGGCAGCGACGGTCGCGGCCATGACTTCGGCGGAGGCGCCGGGGTAGGTGGCGCGGATGCTGACGGTGGGGGGCGCGATTTCGGGGTACTCGGAAATCGGCAGGGACAGTTCCACGACGGCGCCGGCGATGGTCAGCAGCAGCGAGAGCACCGCCGCGAAAATCGGGCGGTCGATGAAGAAGTGCGTGAACCTCATGGCGGACCCAATTTCATTCGTTCCGAGGGTGCCATCTGCGCCGATCCTGATGAACGGGGTTCGGGGACTTGTCCCCGGCGGGTCCAGGGCAAAGCCCTGGCCTTACTGAATTCAATGCACCATTTAATGCACCGGCGCCGGGGCGGGCGGCGCGACGTCCGCCTCCTCCTCCGTCAGCTTCACCTCACCCGGCTGCGGCTGCACCTCGGCACCCGGCCGGACGAACGGATTGGCGAGACCGCCGATGATGACCTTGTCGGTCGGCGCGAGCCCCTGCGTCACGGCCCGCAATCCAAACGCAAGGTTGCCGGTGGTGACAGGCTTGGCCACCACCTTGTTGCCGGCATCGACGGTGAAGACGATCTTTTGCGCCTGGTCGGAGACGA
Organism: Rhodospirillales bacterium; assembly: GCA_015654825.1. GTDB lineage: Bacteria > Pseudomonadota > Alphaproteobacteria > Acetobacterales > Acetobacteraceae > CAJCIS01. The sequence continues at coordinate 2,680 of JAATGE010000332.1, read as the reverse complement.
TCGATGCGTCCGGGACCAGCAGCACGTCCAGGTAGCCGCCGAACAGGCGCATGCGGCCGAACGTGCCCGGAATGAAAAACAGGTCCTTGTTATCGAACACCGCGCGGCCGCGAATGGTGCCGGAGCGGCTGTTGACTTCGTTGTCGACGAAATTCATCCGGCCATTGTGCGTCCAGCCGGTTTCGTCGGCGAGGCGCACCTGCACCGGGTTGGGAGCATTGCGCGAGGATTGGCGCTTGCCCTCCTGACTGAGGCGCGCGTAGCGGATGTAGTCGGCTTCCGCGGCATCGAAGGTGAAATAGATCGGATCGAGACTGACGATGGTCGTGAGCAGCGTGGGCTCGCCGCTGCCGGTCACCAGGTTGCCGACATCCACCTTGTGATTGGAGGTGCGGCCCGAGATCGGCGCCACGACGTCGGTCCATTCGAGGTTGAGCTCGGCGTTGCGCAGGGCCGCGTCGGCCGACATCTGCTGGGCGCGGGCGATGTCAAAATCGGCGTGGCGCTGGTCGAGATCGCGGACGGTGGTGGTGGCGCTCTTCACCAGCTGTTGCGCGCGCGCATAGTCGGCGGAGCTGCGCACCACCTCGGCCTGGGTGCGCAACACATCGGCGCGGGCGGATTGGACGGCGATGTCGTAGGGGCGCTGGTCGATCGTGAACAGATTGTCGCCCTGCTTGACGATGGCGCCGTCGGTGAAATGGATTTGGGCGATGAATCCGCTGACGCGGGGGCGCACTTCGACGCGCTGCACCGCCTCGAAGCGGCCGGTATATTCGTCCCACTGGATGATGTGCTTTGGCAGGGGCGTCGCCACGATGACCGACGGGGGTGGCGGTGCGCCCTGCGCGCGGGCGGCGGGCGGCGCATGGACCGCGAATAGGAGGGCAAGCGCCGGTGCCACCGCCGGCAAGGCGAACGGCTGCGCGAGCAGGCGGGGTCTATGACTGGCGTTCAAGATGGGACTTCCTGCCGAGGAGGCGCCGTACGCTGGCGATCGGGGACCCGCCCGTGATGCGGGTCGAGCCGGATCATTCGGCAGAACGGCCGCCGCGTCCAGTGTAACGATGTTGGCGCGGGCTGGAAGGCCCGCGCCCCGCATCAGGGAAGGTTGGCGGCGGTCGGGATTGCGGCGGAGTCCGGATAGTGCAGCGCGCCCATCAGGCGCGCGATCGCGGCGGCCTTGTCGATGTTCAGCACGGCGGCCACCTCGGCGCCGAGGCGGTCGATGGCGAGCTCGAACAGGTTGCGCTGGCTGTAGCTGCGGCCGGTGTCGCCCGGGCCCGCCTGCAGGTCGCGCACCACGGCGGCGAGGGTCCTGATGTCGCCGCTGTTGATGCGGGCCTGGCTGTCCTGGGCGCGCTTGGCCCAGAGCATGCGGCCAGGGCGGGGCACGCCGCCCAGGATGGTCATCACCTCGGCGCAGGTTTCGGGCGTGGCAATCGGGCGCAGGCCGCCGACGGTCGTGTTGGACAGGGGAATGCGCAGCGTCATCGCATTGTCCGGAAAATGGACGCGGATGACCGGCAGGCTGAACCCGGCGATCTCCTCCGTGCCTACGGACTCGACCCGGCCCACGCCGTGGCTTGGATAGACGACGAGATCCCCCGCGGCGAAGGCGGCGGCGGGCTCAGTGCTGTCGGCGGCCGCGCGGAACGCCGCGTTGGCCATCGCGGTGGTGACCGCGGGTCGGCGTGCCACTTTTTGTTCACCTGGGTGGTTGGTTCGTGGATATGGGCCGGGTGGGGGCGGATTACATGGGGGCGTGATGCGATCGCGGCCGAGGTTCGATTTGTCTGAAACCGCGCGCCGGCGACGCTTAGCGTCGATTGCCTGCCATTGGAACGCGCCACCCCCAGGAGGCGAGCATGACGTACCTACAGCAGCAACGGAGCCCGCTACAGAGCCTGCCCGGCCTCGGCGCCGTGATCCTGCTGCATCTGGGGCTGATCTACGCGCTTCTGAACGGTCTCGGCACGAATATCGTCGAGAAGTTCGCGCCGCCTCCGGCGGCCCGGATTATCGACGTGGTGCCGCCGACGCCTTCGCCGCCGCCACCACCGGCACCCGATATTACCGCACCGCAGGCGCTGGTCGTGCCGCTTCCCGAGGTGACTATCGCGCATCCGGCGCTGCCTCATGCACCGCTGGCAACCACACATACGCCGCTTCCGGCGGCGCCGGCACCGCGAGCGCCTGGCTCGGCGGAGCATGATTTCCAGGCATCGCAACTCGTCGCAGGGGAGCGCGCTCCGGCCTATCCGGAGGCCTTTGCGGATAGCGGGCGCGCCGGGCGGGTGGCGGTGGATTGCGTTATCGAAGTGACGGGCAACCCTTCGCATTGCCGGGTGGTGAGTGCGTCCGGCGGCGCGGCGTTCGCGGCGGAGACGATGCGCTGGCTCACCGGGCCGGCGCATCCGGTGTATCGCCCGGCGATCCGCGATGGGCAGCCAAGGCGGGAAGACCATCAGTGGGTGGTGAGTTTTCAGGCGCCCGAATAGGCGGTCGTTCGGGCTGCGCGGCGGGAGTCTTCGGTAGGTAATACCAACCGCCGGAAATCTTGACTCCTGCGGCCGTGTCCGGGGCGCGAAAATAAGGGCAGGAAGGCCAGGGCTCTGCCCTGGACCCGTCACGCCGGAGGCGTGCTGCGCACGACGGGGACAAGTCCCCAGACCCCATT
>JAATGE010000545.1 GCA_015654825.1 Rhodospirillales bacterium | reverse complement strand
TGCCCTTATCCGCGCCCTGGACACGGCCGCAGGAGTCAAGATTTCCGGCGGTTGGTATTACCTGCCGATCGGCGTTGCCAATCTCGTCCATAGTGGCGCGGTAAGAGCGAAGACCGTCACCAACGATCACGTGGGGGCGTCTGTGCCGCTTCGTCGCGTGCTTAATGAACTTTTGTGCTGCAGCCTTGTTTCTTTGCTTACTGGCGAATGATTCGAGCACCTCGCCCTCGTGGACCGCGGCGCCATAGATAATGCTTTTTGCCATTGATCTTCTCGTAAACCTCGTCGAGGTGCCATCGCCAGTGGGTGCAACCCCCCATGCTGTCAACGCGCTTCCGTCCGATCTCCGCGTCAAACATCGGGCCAAACCGGTTCCACCAGAACCGGACGGTTTCGTGGCAGATGCTGATCCCGCACTGTGCCAGCAGGTCCTCGACGTTGCGCAGCGCGAGGGGGTAGCGGACACACGTCTGCGCCACCAGCCGATGACCTCCGGCGCGCTGTGAAAGTAGCGGAAGGGGTTCTTTATGGGCCAACGCTAGGGCCGAAGGCTGCGACGGACAACTCGGGCTGACGGTGCCGCCCGCAAGCCTGCCGATAGCATTCGCCAGCTAGCTTGAGACCCAGCGGCGAGCATGGAAGGTCAAAAAGCCAAAACCCCAACTCATATGCATAACCATGACAGCAGGCCCTGCGGCAAACAATGCGGGGTCACGACGCGCTTTTATCGCTGTCCACGCGCCCCACAACAGACACACGCCGGCGTAGATGCATGGAATGAGGACGAACCAGCGATTCCAAAACGCCAGTAGAATACTTGCTGCGCACAGAATGAGCAGCCCGACCGGAGCGATCTGACGGAGTTTCGGACGGCTACCATGTGACGCTAAATTCTGCGCCCGCCCGCGGCCATGCTTGAAATACTGTCGCGCCAGGGCAGACAGGGAGCTGCGCGGAAAATAGACGACCGGGGCGCTACGGCACATCCAGATGCGCCCGCCCGACTGGCCCAGGCGGACGTCAAACTCCGCATCTTCATTATGGGTGAAGCGCGTGTCGTAGCCGCCCAGCCGCTGGAAGACCGCCCGATCGAACGCCGCGTGGTGTCCGTGATCAACAAAGCAAGACGCGCCAGCGGTTCGGTGTGCTGATCCACCATTGCCAAGCCGCCCGCTCTGTGCAGCCGCAATCGCCCGTTGGATCGGCGTGACCCCCCTGTTGATCATTGGCACCACCACGGATGACGCGTCCTGGTCCCGGAGCGCGGCCATGCAGTCGCCGACGAAATTAGCTGGATAGAGGGCGTGTGCATCCGCCCGCATCAGGATTCGGGCGCGGGGGTCCGCGATCTCGGCTGCCAGGTTGACCGCAGCCGATTGCAGACGGCCTGGGTTGGCACACAGCCTGATCGCAGGAACCTGCGCGGACATCCGCCCGACGATGGCGGCGGTTTCGTCGGTACTGCCGCCATCCATGACAAGGATCTCGAAGGCGGCACCAAGTCCAGCTTGCTCGACGCTGACCAGCAGCGACCGGAGGCACGCCTCTATAAATCCCGCCTCATTCAGGACCGGCACGGCAATCGATACGAAACCGTCATTCTGATGAAGAGTGCCGGCCACGTGCTACTACCCGGCATTCGGCGAAAGCGCGCCGTGTTGTGTCCAGCCTGGGCTACTTGCTCTCATAGTGGGATGGCCTGACAATACGGGAATGCGCCGTTTCATTTTTTCGGCAGGCCTCCAGACCTGGGCGAGGGCGTCGCAAGGCAGACCATAGCGTCACCGGAAGATCAATGATGCAGAACGATGATACCCACCGCCCGCTTCCGGCGGTTGGGGCGGTTGGTATGCGCGCCGGACTGGCGGGCGGCAGCGCGCAAAAAACGCGTTTGATACCTCCGGCCCCGTGACCTGTCCTTACAGGTCAACATGCACGTCCGTTGGAATGAGGAAGGCGCCAAAATCAACACCGCCACCTTCGCCGCAGCCCCCACTGGGCATAGGACGTAACGAGCATCGAACGGCCGACCGCCGGGTGACCGTCGGCCGCCCAGCAGGAGGAGCGCCACCAACGGCTCGGCCGCGGGTGCGTCAGCCGTGTGCCGACCGCCAGGCCGTTGCGATGCTAAACGAGCGGCTGACGGCGGCAGCGAGCTTGAGTGTTACAACTGCCTAGCCTGACGTGCTCGCACGAGACACACATTTGCGTGAAATGCGGCTCGCGATCGCGGCCAGACAGATTCGCAGTTGCGCGAGCAGCGAAATTTGTGCTGCATTGCACCACGATGTACGGAATTACGGCGGTGCGGAACTATATTTCACCACCGGGGCAATTGCCGCGTGAAAATGATGAATAAGTACGCATTTTTAGCATTTGTTTTTGGAGCCGAGGACATGATTGCCGATGTTGAAGGCTTTCGCGGCACTGTCTACCGCCGGGAACGGGCTCTCAGCCAAGCTTCGATCAAGCGCGCGTTTGATTTTGTTGCCGCGTCGGCGATCCTGCTTTTCGTGCTTCCCGTCTTCATCGCGCTGATGGCGGCTGTGGCATGCCAGTTTGATGGCGGGCCGATCTTCTTCAGCCAGCGGCGCATTGGTCGCGGTGGCCGCTCGTTCAAGTGCTTGAAGTTTCGCTCTATGTGCGTCGATGCCGATCGGGTCCTGGAACGGATTTTGGAACAAGACCTCGCGGCGCACGAGGAGTGGCTGGCGACCGGAAAGCTTCGCCAGGATAAGCGCATCACCGAGGTTGGCCGGATTCTGCGCACTACTTCTTTGGACGAGCTGCCTCAGCTTTGGAACGTTCTGCGCGGCGATATGAGCCTTGTTGGACCTCGCCCCATCACCGAGAGGGAGTTGGAAGGCCCGTACACACTGTTTGGCGGACGGGCCGAATACCTCGCTGTAAGGCCAGGCATCACTGGCCTGTGGCAGGTGAGTGGCCGCAGCGACGTGGGATATCGTCAACGCGTGGCACTTGACGTCGACTATGTACAGCACGGGTCGCTGTTCGGTGACCTACGCATCCTGTCGCGGACCGTCGGCGTGGTTCTGCTCCGCAAGGGCGCCTGCTGATCGTCGCCAGCTAGGACGACGCTTCGACCGGCTCCAGACTGAGTCCGAAGCGGGTGAGGTCGCCGCGAATCGGCGGCTCCTGATCGGGGCAGCACGGCAGAACCGATACAACCTTGCGGCGAAACCGCAATCATGCAAATTTCCTGGCAACCTTGCGCGCGTTTTGGCGTTGGCAGGGATATGTGCCGAGCTGTGTCGCAAGACCGGCCAATGAATGTTCTTTGACGGAGCTGCCGGCCGCTCCAGCCTTTCCAGCTTCCCGCGGCAGGTATGTTCAAATAAAGTTGCCGGCATCGGTTGACGCCGCGCGACTGTTTGAGAGGATGCGCCTGGGAGGAATTATTTATGAAGGCAACACCGCTCGAAACCGAGCGCACCGGCTCGTATGGACACGAAAACAATGAAGTCCGCCAGCTCTGTCGTCTTGAAGGCAGCAGAGCGGTTGTTTTCAGTATTGTGTTGGCCTCGGCGTTTTGGCTTCTGGTTTATCTGGTTTGGCGCGCAGCGTCCTAGACCCAGGAGGGACTGGGGCAGGGCCGGCGGCTCACTGTATGGGCGCTCGACTCGCCGCATTTCGCGTCCGGACATCACAAATGTGTGGGCCGTCAAGCAGGCTGCGGCCACCAGCCAATAGCTGGCTTGCGAGCCAAACACGGATTTCAGGCTTCGCCGTTCCCCCCGCAGTTCCTAATGAATGGGTGTCTGGGGCCTACTGCCCCAGCGGGTCCAGGGG
>JAATGE010000329.1 GCA_015654825.1 Rhodospirillales bacterium | reverse complement strand
GAAGAAGCCGATGCACATGCTGGCGAAGGCGAACACCTTGGCCGCCATCGGCAACTCGCCGGGTGCCGGCGCCGGCGCCAGGCGGACAGCGGTGGTCGTCGCGCTCATCGTTCGTCGACGTCGGCGGTCACCGACAGGCCCGGCCGCAGCATGGCCAGCATGTTGGCGTCGCCGTCGAGCTGCACGCGCACCGGCACGCGCTGCACGATCTTGGTGAAATTTCCGGTGGCGTTTCGGGCGGCAACACGCTGAACACGGCGCCGGTAGCGGGCGCGAGGCTGGCAACATGGCCGTGGAACAGCGTGCCGGGCAGCGTGTCGACCGAAACTGTCGCGGGCGCGCCAGGTCGCATGCCGGCCAACTGGTTTTCCTTGAAATTGGCGTCGATCCACAGGCCGCGAGCGGGCACCAGGCTCAGCAGCTCCGCGCCGACGGTGGCATAGGCGCCGGCGCGCGCGCTGCGGTTGCCGACCGTGCCGTCGATCGGCGCGCGCAGCTCGGTGTAGGACAGATTGAGCCGCGCGGTTTCGCGATCGGCGATGGCACCGGCGAGCGCGGCCTCCACCTGCCGCCGCTGGCTGTCGATGACGTCGATCTGGCGCGTCGCCGCCTCCAGCGAGGCGCGGGCCTTGTCGGCGGCCGCACGGGCTTTCCGGTGGTCGGCGTCGGCCTGCTCGAAACGCTGCGCCGACGCGTACTGAACGCGTGACAGGGTGCGGTAGCGGTCTACATCGTACCCGGAGCGGTCCACTTCGGCGGCACTCGCGCTCACCTCGGCCTGCGCTTCGGCAACCAGCGAAAGCTGCTCGCGCCGCGTCGCGGCGAGATTGGCCAGCGTCGCCTGCTGCCCGTCGACGAGCGCATCCGCCTTTTGCAGTGCCGCGCGGTAGTCGCGGTCGTCGAGGCGCACCAGCAGATCGCCGGCGTGCACCTGCTGGTTGTCGGTGACGGCCACCTCGGCGACGAAGCCCGCGACTTTCGGTGCCAGCACAGTGACTTCGCCGCCGACATAGGCGTCGTCGGTGCTTTCGATGAACCGGCCGACATTCCACCAGTGCGCGGCGAACCACCCTGCCCCGACGGCGACGAACAGCGCGACCCCGGCCAGCGCCAACCGCTTGCGCGAGAATTTCGCGACCGGGCGGCTCGTGCTGGACGCGACATCGCGGGCCGAAAGCGAGGAAGGAAGTTCCAGCACCTGGTCGCTCATACGCGGGTTCCTCGCCGTGGCGTTGACTTGCAATATGCAAGCCTCTATGTCGCACTAACTTTCAAAATGCAAGTCACTTCCGCCGCTGGTCATATGCAGGGCGCGCGGAGGCTCCATCCGGCACACGCAGGTCAACTTGCAGGATGAAAGTGAGATATACTGACGGCCAGGAGGCCATCTTGCAGCGCACCAACCTCGGCAACATGCAGTGCCCGATCGCCCGCAGCCTGGAGCGCGTGGGCGAGTGGTGGAGCATCCTGATCATGCGGGATGCGTTTTATGGCCTGACGCGCTTCGACGAGTTCCAGCAAAGCCTGCAGATCGCGCCGAACATCCTGACGCGGCGGCTCAACGCGCTGGTCGAAGGCGGGCTGCTGGAGCGGCACCAGTACAGCACCCGGCCGCCGCGCTACGAATATCGCCTGACCGATCGCGGCCGAGACTTCAGGCCGGTGACGCAGGCACTGCTGGCATGGGGCAACCGGCATTTCGCGCCCGAAGGCACCAGTGTGGTGTTGACCAATACCGAGACCGGCGACTTGGCCGAGCCGGTGCTGGTCGACAGGAAGAGCGGGCGGGAACTCAGCGATCCGGTGTTCCGGCTGGCGCCCGGGCCGGCGGCTGACGAGCGGACGAAGCGACGCTTGGCGGAGATAAGAAGGCAAGCGGCCCTGCCCGATAAGCGGTAGGGTAAAGCTTACCTGACCAGATCGAAAGTCATTCGGGTTTATACCAACCGCCGGAAATCTTGACTCCTGCGGCCGTGTCCAGGGCGCGAAAATAAGGGCAGGAAGGCCAGGGCTCTGCCCTGGACCCGTCACGCCGGAGGCGTGCTGCGCACGACGGGGACAAGTCCCCAGACCCCATT
>JAATGE010000482.1 GCA_015654825.1 Rhodospirillales bacterium | reverse complement strand
TGCGGATCGAACCGGCGCGGACGGCGGCGTGATTGTCAGTGCGCGGCACCGGCCGTAGCCTTGGCAGGGAGGGGCACCGGCCGGTTCTGCCAGTGCCAAAAAATGGGCGGGACAGCATGAGCGCGAGCGACGTGGATCGGGTCGAGAACATCACGTGCGGGCCAGGTGCGGCCGCGCCGCTGGACCTGCCCCCGGGATTTCTGTGGGGCGTATCGACCTCGTCGTACCAGATTGAGGGTGCGGCGCGGGAAGATGGGAAGGGCGCCAGCATTTGGGACGAGTTCTGCCGCCAGAAGGGGCGCATCGCCAATGGCGACACCGGGGATGTCGCATGCGACCACTATCATCGCTACGCCGAGGATGTCGGGCTGATGCGCCGGCTGGGTGTCGGTGCTTATCGATTTTCGGTTGCGTGGCCACGCGTGCTGCCGGCGGGCCGCGGCCAGGCCAATCCGGCCGGGCTGGATTTCTATGACCGGCTGACCGATGCGCTTCTGCAATCGGGCATCGAGCCGTGGCTCTGCCTGTATCACTGGGATTTGCCGCAGGCGCTCGACGACCTGGGCGGCTGGACCAACCGCGATATTGCCGGATGGTTCGCCGATTACACCGCGCTGGTGGCGCGGCGGTTCGGCGACCGTATCAAGCGTTTTGCGACATTCAACGAGCCCAGCGTGTGCACGTTGTTCGGTTACGGCATGGGTTGGAATGCGCCCGGCATCGCCAGGGCGGTGAGCTTTTTCAGCGCGGCCCACCATGTGAACCTGGCGCATGGCGAAGCGGTTGATGTGATCCGGGCGCTGGTGCCGGATGCGACGGTGGGCGCGGTTCACAACCGGCAGATCTGCGTGCCGGCGACCGATTCGCCGGAAGATGCGGTGGCGGCGGGCATTCTGGATGCCTGCTGGAACCGGCTCTATGCCGACCCGCAATGCCTCGCGGAGTATCCGCCGGAGCTCGCCGAGGCGATGCAGCCGTTTGTGCGGGCCGGCGACATGGCGCGCATCGCGCGCAAGGTGGATTGGTTCGGCATGAACCATTACTCGCCGATCTATGCCCGCGCGGCTTCCGAGCCGCTTGGCTTCGCCTGGGCGGATGCGCCGCGCGACGGAAAACTAACGGAAATCGGCTGGCGCATCGAGCCGCACGCATTTCGCGACGAATTGCTGGCGACGCATCGCCGCTATGGCCTGCCGGTTTACGTGCTGGAAAACGGTGCCGGCGGGCATGACGAGCCGAATGCGGCGGGCGTGATCGAGGATGGCGGGCGGATCGATTATTTGCGCGCCTACACCGCCGCGCTGGCCGATGCGGTGCGTGGCGGCGCCGACGTGCGCGGCTATTTCGTGTGGTCGCTGCTGGATAATTTCGAATGGGGCGCGGGTTATGCGAGCCGGTTCGGGCTCGTCTATGTCGACTATCCGACGCAGCTTCGCGTGCCTAAAGCCTCGTTCGACTGGTTTGCCGGCCTGATCGCGGCGAACCGGTCCGCGTGAGCGGGCCGGGGCGGCCCGGGGTGCCGAGCATTCTGCTGGCAGATATCGGGGGCACGAACGCGCGCTTCGCGCTGCTGGCCGGCGGCGCGCTCGGCACGCCCAGGCATTTTGCCACACTGGACTATGCGACGCCGCAGGCCGCCATCCGCGCCTTTCTTGCCGGGTCGGCAGCTTCGCCGCCGCCCTCGCGCGTAGTGATCGCTGCCGCGGGGCCGATCAAGCACGGGCGCCTGCATATGACCAACGCCAACTGGACGCTGGATGCGGCGGAGCTGGCGCGCGAGCTGGCGGCAAACTCCGTCGAGCTGATCAACGACTTCGCCGCGCAGGCCTGGGCGTTGCCGGCACTGCCGGCCGATTGCCTGCGCGCGATCGGCGGCGGTGCCGCCGAGCCGGGCGCACCACAGGCCGTGATCGGCGCCGGCACCGGGTTCGGCATGGCCGTGCGCGCCGGTTCCGGCGAGCGTGAATTGGTCATTGTGACGGAGGGTGGCCATGCCAGCCTGGCGGCCGGCAGCGAGACCGAAGATGCGGTGCTGCGCGGCCTGCGCAGCAAGTACGCGCACGTCTCCGTCGAACGGGTGCTTTCCGGCCCGGGGCTCGCGGAATTGTATCGGCAGCTGGCGCGGCTCGGCGGCGCGCCGGACGAGGGCCTCACGACGCCGGACATCGTTGCGCGCGGGCTGGACGGCAGTTGCGCGATCAGTCGCAGCGCGCTCGACATGTTCTGCGGCTGGCTGGGCAGTGTCGCCGGCAATATCGCGCTGACCACGGGCGCGCTGGGCGGCGTTTACCTGGCGGGCGGTGTGGTGACGCACTTCCTGGATTTTCTCGCGGCGTCGGCGTTTCGGGCGCGGTTCGAGGCCAAGGGGCGGATGGCGGGTTACCTGTCGGCCGTTCCCACATTTTGCGTGACCCACCCGGACCCGGCATTTCTCGGGCTGGCGCGATATGCGGCCGGCGGGGTTCGCGTGGGGTAGAAAAAAGGCCAGGGGCTCCGCCCCCTGGACCCCTGACGACGTGCCGCCGCCTGCGTTAGCGCTGCGCGGCGGGCGGCTGCTGTACCGGCTCACAGCCGATGCCAGGCGCGGAACAGATAAAGTGGGGTCTGGGGCCTACTGGCCCCAGCGGGTCCAGGGCAGAGCCCTGGCCTTATACCAACCGCCGGAAATCTTGACTCCTGCGGCCGTGTCCAGGGCGCGAAAATAAGGGCAGGAAGGCCAGGGCTCTGCCCTGGACCCGTCACGCCGGAGGCGTGCTGCGCACGACGGGGACAAGTCCCCAGACCCCATT
>JAATGE010000104.1 GCA_015654825.1 Rhodospirillales bacterium | reverse complement strand
TCCAGGGCCGAGCACTGGCCATTGACAGGTAATAATTTAAGGCCGTTGGGATGAGTCGGTTCCTGCTGGTTGCGGTTGGTCCGGCTCGCTCACGGATGGTCCCTCGGCCTCGGGGAGAGATGCTGCGGCGATGGTGAGTGGCGGGTCAAGCCGCGGCGCGTCGCCGTTCCCCCAATAAATGGGGTCTAGGGCCTACTGGCCCCAACGGGGGTCCAGGGGGCAGAGCCCCCTGGCCTTCCTGCTAATCCGCCGCGTCCGCCAGTTCGTCGGGTTTCTTGTGTGCCAGGGAGGCCAGTTTTTCCTGGACGTGGCGGCTGAACACGTATTCGGCGGGGCGTTGGTGGGAGAGGTCGATTTCCGGGGCCATCTTGCCCGTGGTGCGGGGCCCGCGCAGCGCGACGGCGGCGATTTTCAGCGGGTGTTTCACGGCGTCCACGACCGCCGCGGCTTCGTAGCCGGAATGCACCATGCAGTCGGCGCATTTTTCGTAATCGCCGGTGCCGTAGCTGTCCCAGTCGGTGGTTTCCATCAGCTCCTTGAAGCTCTTCGCGTAGCCTTCGCCGAGCAGGTAGCAGGGGCGCTGCCAGCCGCACACGTTGCGGGTGGGGTTGCCCCACGGCATGCAGCGGTAGGTCTGGTTGCCGGCCAGGAAATCGATGAACAGCGGGCTCTGGTTGAACTTCCAGCCGCGCCCCGCGCCCCGCGCCAGGATGTCGCGGAACAGCTGCTTGGTTTTCTGCCGGCTGAGGAAGTGCGCCTGGTCCGGGGCGCGCTCATAGGCGTAGCCGGGCGAGGTCATGATGCCATCGATGCCGAGCGCCATGGCGTCGTCGAAGAATTTCGCGGTGCGCTCGGGGTCGGCGCCGTCGAACAGGGTGCAGTTGATGGAAAGGCGGAAGCCGCGCGCCTTGGCGGCCTTGATGGCTTTCACGGCGCGATCGAACACGCCCTGCTGGTCCACCGCCGCGTCGTGCGTTTCGCGGTCGCCGTCGAGGTGGATGTCCCAGCTGAAATAGGGGTGGGGTTCGTACTGGTCGAGCTTCTTTTCGAGCAGCAGGGCGTTGGTGCAGAGATAGACGAACTTCTTCCGCTCCAGGATGCCGCGCACGATCTGCGGCAGCTCCTTGTGCAGCAGGGGCTCGCCGCCGGCGATGGCGACGACCGGGGCGCCGCATTCGTCGACGGCGTCGAGTGCGTCCTTGACCGACAGGCGCTGGTTCAGGATCTCGTCCGGGTAGTCGATCTTGCCGCAGCCGGCGCAGGCCAGGTTGCAGCGGAACAGCGGCTCGAGCATCAGCACCAGCGGGTATCGCTTACGGCCGGCCAGATGCTGCCGGACCACATAGGCGCCGACCCGCACCGCCTGCATTAACGGAACCGCCACTCTCGTACTCCTCGACCGGTTTTTGGCCACCCGAGGGCGGGCCATCGTGTGTTGCGACGCCCGCGACTCTGTGCGCGGCTGCGCGATGGGCGATATTGCACCGCACATCTACGATCACAACAGGATGGCGGCAGGTTGAGTATTTCACAAGAGGTTGCGCCTCCAAGGCCACATGGGGCCCGAACGCCCGCCTGGGGCATGCCGGTATGCAGCCGGTGAGCCCCCCGGGCGGCGGCAGGATGCGGGCGGACCAGGCGCTGGTGGCGCGTGGCCTGGTGGAGAGCCGCGCCCGCGCACAAGCGTTGATCCTGGCGGGAAAGGTGTTTTCCGGCGAACGGCGGGTCGCCAAGGCCGGCGATGCGGTGGCTGCGGATCAGCCATTGGCGGTGCGCGGCCAGGATCACCCCTGGGTTTCGCGCGGCGGCCAGAAACTCGCTTTTGGGCTCGGGCACTTCGAGCTGTCCCCGGCAGGGCTGGTATGCCTGGACGTCGGCGCCTCGACCGGCGGCTTTACCGACGTGCTTCTGGCGCACGGCGCGGCGCGCGTGCATGCGGTCGATGTCGGCCACGGCCAGCTCGCCTGGAAGCTGCGCACCGATCCGCGGGTCGTGGTGCATGAGAAGACCAACGCCCGCCACCTGACGGCGGCGCAAATCGGCGAGCCGGTGCAGGCGCTGGTGTGCGACGCCAGCTTCATCGGCCTGCGCACGGTGCTGCCGGCGCCGCTCACCCTGTGCGTCCCCGGCGCCTGGGCGGTGGCGTTGATCAAACCGCAGTTCGAGGCAGGGCCCGGCCAGGTCGGCGCGCGCGGCGTGGTGCGCGACCCGGCCGTTCACAAGGAAGTCTGCGACACGATCGTCGGCTGGTGGGGAGCGCTGGAGGGCTGGCGGGTGCTGGGCCTGGCGGAAAGCCCGCTGCTGGGGCCGGAGGGCAACCGGGAATTCCTGATCGGCGCCCGAAAGGACGCCCCGGCGGTCGATTAAGGGTTCGCACAGCAGACGCTGTCAGATTGACGGAAGCCGCCGGACGCCCGGCATTGCGGGTCGGGTCGTGGCGCGCGTGGAGCTTTGGAACCCGGATGGCCGTGGACACGGCAACAGACGCACAGCGGGACATCCTGCACGGCATGCAGCGCCACGGTATCGCGCTGACCGTGGAGAATTATGCGGTCTGGTCGGCCTATCACGGCGGCGCGGACGCGCGGTTGCGGCGCGTCATCGACATCATGCTGGGCAACGGGCGCCCGCCCGACGACCGCGCGATGCACGATCTCTATGCGCGCTACTGTGCTCCGGTCACCGAAACGGTGCAGTTCCGTGACATCGCCCAGCGCACGCTCGGCACGTTGCACCTGGTTTCCGCACTGCTCGGCGACATGCAGGGCGCCGCGGAAGGCTACGGCGCGCGACTGCGCTCGGCGTCCGAGGATCTGGACGCGCAAGCCGATCCGTTGCGCCCGCTGGTGGCGCGGCTGGCGGCCGATACGCACGACATGATTACGCACAGCGAACTCCTGATGGGCCGCCTGACCGCATCCGCCCAGCGCATCGACGAGCTGGAATTGTTCCTGTCCGAGGCACGGCGGGAGGCATCGACCGACCCGTTGACCGGTCTCGCCAACCGTCGCGCCTTCGATATCGCGCTGCGGCAGGCGGCGGGTGAGGCGATGAACAGCGCGCTGCCACTCGGCGTGCTGATCGCCGACGTCGATCGTTTCAAGGCGGTCAACGATCGATGGGGGCACGACATCGGCGACGAAGTGCTGCGCCAGGTGTCGGCGTCGATGATCGAAACGGTGCGCGGACGCGACATGGTCGCGCGGCTGGGCGGGGAGGAGTTCGCCGTCGTGCTGCCGGATACCGGGCTTGCCGGCGCCGCCGCCGTGGCCGAGCACGTGCGGGCGGCCGTGGCCGCGTGCCGCGTTACAGCGGGGGCCAGCAGCACAATGGTGCCAGTCACGATTTCCATCGGGGTGACCTGTTACGACGCCGGCGAAAGACTGAGCGACCTGGTGGCCCGCGCGGACGCCGCGCTCTACCGCGCCAAGCAGGCGGGGCGGAATCGGATTGTGCTGGCTGGGGAAGGAAGTTGAAGAGGAAGGCCAGGGCTCTGCCCTGGACCCGCTGGGGCCGGTAGGCCCCAGACCCCATT
>JAATGE010000040.1 GCA_015654825.1 Rhodospirillales bacterium | reverse complement strand
GAAGCGCACCATGCGGACGCAGTGATTGCCATGGGGCTCGAAGCCGGCGGCCACCGCGGCAATTTCCTTTCCGACGACATGGCGCGGCAGGTCGGCACCTTCGCGCTGGTGCCGCAGATCGCCGACGCCGTGCGCGTGCCGGTGATTGCCGCCGGCGGCATCGCCGATGCGCGCGGCATCGCGGCCGCGTTCGCGTTGGGCGCGGCCGCGGTGCAGATCGGTACCGCCTACCTGCTTTGCCCGGAAGCGAAAATCCCCGCCCCCCACCTCGCGGCGCTGCGCGAGGCCGGCGACGACGACACCGTTGTGACCAATGGGTTCACTGGCCGGCCGGCGCGCGGCATCGTGAACCGCCTGGTGCGCGAAGTGGGTCCGCTATCGTCGCTTGCGCCGGCGTTTCCGCTGGCCGGCGCCGCGGTGGCACCGTTGCGCGCGGCGACCGAACCGCACGGTTCCGGCGATTTCGTCAATCTGTGGGCCGGGCAGGCGGTGCGCCTCGCCCGCGCCATGCGGGCCGGCGCGCTGACCCGCGCCCTCGCCGCCGAGACCCTGGAACGGCTGGCGCCGCGGGCGTAGTGTTCTGCGGTCCGCCAGCATGACAGAGCAAAAAATGTCCGAGTTCCTGCAGGAAGCCCCCAAGGCGCCCAACCGCTTCCGCGCCGACCGCACACTGCGCCTGACGCTGGAGCGGCTGCTGCCGGCCGAGATCTTCGCCGCCGCCGCACCCGCGCTGGACCGCATGGGCGAACGCGCGACCACGGAATTGCCGGCGCTGGCAGACCAGGCGGAAGCCAATCCGCCGCGGCTCACCCCGTACGATGCCTGGGGCCGGCGCATCGACCGCATCGAGCCGAGCCCGGCCTTCGACCGCCTCGTCGCCATCGGCCAGGAGGAGGGTCTGGTCGCCCTGCCCTACGAAGCCCCCTACGGCGCCCACACACGCGTCGTACAGGCCGGCCTGCTGAACCTGTTCGATCCGGTCACCGCTGTCGCAAGCTGCCCGCTGACCATGTCCGACGGCGCCTGCTGGTTGCTGCGGAAGCACGATCCGGCGTTGGCGGCGCGCTACCTGCCTCGCCTGACTGCTCGCCATGGCGGCTGGACCAGCGGGCAGTGGATGACCGAGCAACAGGGCGGCTCGGACGTAGGACGCACCGGCACTGTCGCTCGCGCGGCCTCGGATGGGAGTTTTCTGCTCACGGGCACAAAATGGTTCACCAGCGCCACCTCGGCCGACATGGCCCTGGCCTTGGCACGGCCGGAGGGTGCCGCGGACGGCAGCGCCGGCCTGTCGCTGTTCCTGCTGGAACTCCGCCGCCCGGACGGAAGCTGGAACGGCATCCATGTGCGGCGGCTAAAGGACAAGATGGGCACCAAGGCGCTGCCGACCGCCGAGCTGGATCTGGACGGAACGGTGGCGACGCCGGTCGGTGGCATCGGTCGCGGCGTGGCGAAGATCGCGTCGCTGCTGAACATCGCGCGGCTTTGGGCGGCGCTCGCCGGCCCCGGGTCGGTCGGCCACCTGCTGGCGCTGGCGCGTGACTACGCCAACAAACGTGAAGTGTTCGGCAGCAGGCTGCATACGCACCCGATGCACACCGCGTGGCTGGCGCAGATCGCCGCGGAATATGAAGCAATGCTGGGCCTGTGCTTCGAAACCGCCCTGGCGCTGGGCCATGCCGAACATGGCGGCAACGCATCGTGGGCCCGCCTGCTGACGCCGCTGACAAAACTCTCGTGCGCGCGGCAGGGGATCTGGGGCGCCAGCGAACTGATCGAAAGTTTCGGCGGCGCCGGATATATCGAGGATACCGGTCTGCCGCGGGTGTTCCGAAACGTCCACGTGCACACGATCTGGGAAGGCACCACCAACGTGCTGGCGCACGATGTGCTGCGCGCGCTGACCGACCGCACGCTCGGCCAGGCCTGGATAGAAGACATCGAACGCCGCCTGGCCGGTGTTACGCACCCGGCACTCGCGCCGATCGTTCCGCGCGTCGCGGGCGCACTGGACAGGTTGCGGCCGCTGGTGCTGGCCCCCGAGGAGGCGGAGGGCCGCCGCATCGCGCAGGGCATGGCGCGGGTAACGCAGGCAGCGATCCTGGCGGAAACCGCGCAGTGGCGGCTGATACACAAGGACGACCGCTCGGCACTGGTGGCGGCGGAGATCGTGACCCGCCAGCCGCTATTGGCCGAGCCCAGCAGCGACATGGAATTGGCGTCGCTGGCTTATGGCACGATGCCGGAAGAGCAGACTGTGCTGCGGGCGGCGGAGTAAAGGAAGTAAGGCCAGGGGCTCTGCCCCATAAGCGCGAACATAAGGAAATCTGAGCTCTGGCAGCAAGAAGCTG
>JAATGE010000325.1 GCA_015654825.1 Rhodospirillales bacterium | reverse complement strand
TAAGGGCAAGCACACTTTCTGAAACCGGACCCGCTTTGGGCGCGGAGCAGCAGTCTGCAGGACCGCAAGCCGCCGCCAAAGTTTCAACGGGAAAGAACCGGCCAGGCCCAAAATCCGGGCGCGCAGGATCGCGTCAAAGCAGCGCAAACAGGGTATGGGGACGCAACCCCTGCAAAGTCAAGCCGATTGTGCACCGCAGCGTGCGCGACGCGGCTGAGTTGGTGAAGGAAGGCCAGGGGCTCTGCCCCTGGACCCCGCTAAGGACAAGTCCTTAGAACCTGCTGATTCGGTCGGAGGACAGGGAGGGGGGCAACTCGGCCTTGCCCACGCACTCGCTGCCCCTCCCTGTCCTCCGACAAAATTAACGGGGGTCTGGGGCCTCAGGCCCCAGCGGGGTCCAGGGGCAGAGCCCCTGGCCTTTCCTTCTCCACCCACCCGGGTTGACGCACTACGGCTACGGCGTCCATCTGGGGCTATGTCCCCGACCAGCTGGATCTTGTCTGAGCCGTATGCCGGGCTTCAGGCGCAGGCGCTCGGGTTGGCCGAGGCGGCCGGTCTTTCCCCGACGGTCATCGAGTTGCACCCAAGGCTGGTGTATCGCTGGCTGTCGGCAAGCTGGTGGCCGGAGCCTCTGGCCGCGGTAAATCTGAACCGGCCCCCCACTGGCTTGATGTTCACCGCCGGCGGCACCGGGGCTGCTGTCGGGGCGGCGTTGCGCCGCCGCGGCAACCAGGTCGTGCAAATCCAGAATCCGCGCATGAACCTGAAGAAGTTCGATCTCGTCGTGGTCAACCGCCACGACGAGCTCAAGGGTCCCAACGTCATCGTCACGCGCACCGCCCTGCATCGCGCGACGCCGGAGCGCCTGGCCGCCGCGCGCGCCGAATGGGCCCCGCGTTTCGCGCATCTGCCTCGTCCCCTGGTCGCGGTTCTGGTCGGCGGCAGCAACGGCCGCCACCGCTTGGAGGCAGCGGAGGGCACCGCGCTCGCCCGCTCGCTGTCCAACATGCTGCGCCGGGACCGCGTCGGCATGGTTGTCACCCCCTCGCGCCGCACGGCCAAAACCGTGCGTGACCTGCTGTTCCAGACGCTGGAGCCAATGGGCGCCTCGATCTGGGACATGAAGGGCGAAAACCCCTATTTCGGCATGCTCGCCTGTGCCGACATGATCGTTGTCACGATCGACAGCATTTCCATGATGTCGGAGGCGGTCGCCACGCGCGCGCCGGTGCTTCTGGCCGAGCTGCCCGGCAGTTCGCGGCGCATTTCCCTCTTCATGCAGCTGCTGCTGGAGGAGGGCAGGGCGCGCCAGTTCTGCGGCCAGGTCGAGTATTGGCCGGTGCAACCCATGGACGACACCGCCGCCGCCGCCGCCGAGGTCCGCGCCCGCCTGAAGTTTTAGGGTGAGGCCAGGGCTCTGCCCTGGACCCGTCGCGCCGGGGGCGTACTGCGCACGACGGGGACAAGCCCCCAGACCCCATTTCAATTTTATTCGGAGATTTGCATCCGCACCGCGGCCAATCGGTGTGAGCGTCAGACTGTGGCCGGAAAAAATCCCTTTTATGTTATTACAACATCCGCGTGCTGCTTTAGCTCGATCCTCACGCTATGCCCCAGAGGGTCTAGAATGACCTTGACCCCTTCGCGGCGCACGAATTTGAAAGCCGGAACAAAGTCAGAATCGCCGGTAACGACGACCACGGCTCGTACCGTTTCGCGCAAGCACAGCCGCGCCATGTCCAGGCCGATGCGCATATCGACACCCTTTTGCTTTAAATCTAAATCGAAGTCCTCGTCTACCAACGGGCGCGGGGTTCGCATCAACTGCTTCGCAACTCTTGGTTTTATCCGCCATCTTTCCGGCGAAAGCGCAGTTTCACCCATTCTTAGCGCAAAATGCGGCCTGAGAACCAATTGATCGTACAGGGATTGGCTGGTCCGGTAGCGGGGCGTTTGGCCAAGGTCCAGCCTATCACTTGAGATTGGCTTGTGAATTGATAAAGACGATGGCGGCGCATCATAGTAATAAATTCTAAGTAGTTCGTAATCCGCGACCTCCGGCAAAGCGCGCAAACGGTCACATTCAACAACGATGTCGTCCGCTGTTGGGTGGCGGCTTAGTTTCTGATAAAGTTTTTTGGTTAGAAATCCGCCATCTAGCAGAATGGCGTAAAGACACCGCTGCATTCTGCCTACAGAGAAATAGATGGAGCCGACCCACTCCCGAGACGCAAGCGCCGCTGCTTAAGCAGCCTGTCGGAATGAGCCGGCTCGCTGGTCTATGGTTTCGCGCTGAATCAGCGCTGGAGTACAGATAAGCGGATCTGTGGATAACGGCAAGTTAACTATTTGAATCTTATTTCGCAACGGCGGCCACGTCGGTGTGTTTTATTCCTGAGACCCCGGTCCTCAAGCACGTTCACCATGTCGGTGGCCCCCAAATGGGCTTGCCCACGCCGCATCGAGCGTACGGGAGCCTTCCGCCGCTTAGCGCTGACGCTGTCAGCTGGGTCCTCGTCGGCAAAGGCGACCAATTAGAACGGCCCCCCGTCTTGGGTTATGCGTCCGACTCCCCTACGTAGGCCCCCATGCTCGATATCCAGACGTTCGATGCCCGCCGCGGCGGCAATGTCCGCTATAAAGCCCTCGCTCACCCCCTCGCCGCCGAAGCCCTAGCGGCCATCGCCGCCGAGCTCGCCGCAGCCGGCCTCCTCGCCCTGTTCGACCCCGCCGGCGTC
>JAATGE010000572.1 GCA_015654825.1 Rhodospirillales bacterium | reverse complement strand
TCCAGCACGATCGACCAATCGCGCTCCGTCATCCCTGTCAGCATGTCCGGCTCCCTGATGCCGGTCACGCAGTGATTCGAACAAATCCCGATTCGGGAATCCGTCAGAAGAGCATGCCAGGGATTCCGTCCACACAGCCTAGTCTGGCATCGCCTGCGAGCGCGCCGCTAAATTCATCGTCTCGCCAGACAGTACAGACGACTCCCGCCGCGCAGCGCGTACGACAGCGGCGGCACGCCGTCTTGGGTCCAGGGGGCGGAGCCCCTTGGTCGGCGAAGCCACCATCCTACCGCCATTCGGGCACAGCTCCCAACCCTACTCCCCCTTCGCTTAGCCAGTCCGAACCCCTATAATCACCCCATGATCCTGCTGATCGACAACTACGACAGCTTTACGTTCAACCTCGTCCACTACCTGGGCGAGCTCGGCGCCGACTGCGACGTGCGCCGCAACGACGCGCTCAGCGTCGCGCAAGCCCTGGCCCTGGCGCCCGAAGCCATTGTCCTCTCCCCCGGCCCCTGCACGCCAAACGAGGCGGGCATCTGCTGCGACCTGATCCGCGCCGCCGCCGGCCGCATCCCGATCCTCGGCGTCTGCCTCGGCCACCAGGCGATCGGCCAGGTCTACGGCGGCGAGATCGTGCGCGCGCCAACCCCGATGCACGGCAAGGTCAGCGCCGTCCATCACGACGGCACCGACATCTTCGCCGGCCTGAAAAACCCCTTCAACGCCACGCGCTATCACAGCCTGGTTGTCCGCGCGGCAACGCTGCCGGCAACCCTGGTCGCCACCGCCCACACGGACGACGGCATCATCATGGGTCTGCGCCACGCCGCACTGCCGGTATTCGGCGTGCAATTCCATCCCGAGAGCATTGCCAGCGAGCACGGCCACGACCTGCTGCGCAATTTCCTACGCATCGCCAACGGCATAGCCGCCGGCAATCTCCCCGCCGAGCAAGCCGCCTGAATCTGGCGCTGAAACCGATCCTGGCACGTCTCGCCGAGGCCGCGGAGCTAACCGCGCCCGAGGCCGAAGCCGCGTTCACCATCGTCATGCGCGGCGAGGCAACTCCTGCGCAGATCGCCGCCCTTCTGACCGCGCTGCGCGTCCGCGGCGAAACCCCCTCCGAACTGCTCGGCGCGGTGCGGGCCGTGCGCGCGCACATGTCCGCGATTGCCGCGCCGCCCGGCACCATCGACGTTTGCGGCACCGGCGGCGACGGCCAGGGCACCCTGAACGTCAGCACGGCCACCGCATTCGTCGTCGCCGCCTGCGGCGTCCCCGTGGCGAAGCACGGCAACCGCGCCCTTTCCAGCCGCGCCGGCGGCGCCGACGTGCTGGCGTCCCTGGGCGTCGATATCGCCCCCGAACACGCCGCCGAAACCCTGGCGCGCACCGGCCTTACCTTTCTGTTCGCCCCCAACCACCACCCCGCGCTGCGCCACGCCGCCACCGCCCGTGCCGAGCTCGGCTTTCGCACATTGCTGAACCTGGTCGGCCCCGCCGCCAGTCCCGCCAACGTCCGCCGCCAGCTGGTCGGCGTGTTCGCCCCCAGATGGCTGGTCCCGATGGCCGAAACGCTTGGCGAGCTCGGCGCCGAGCACATCTGGGTCGTGCACGGCCACGGCCTCGATGAGCTGACCCTGGCGGGCGAAACCCAGGTCGCCGCCTGGCAGGATGGCGGCGTGCGCCAATTTGTCGTCAACCCCGAACAGGCCGCGCTCCCACGCGCCCCAATATCTGCCATCGCCGGCACCGACGCGGCAGGGAACGCGGCATCGCTCGTCGCGTTGCTGCAAGGCATGCGCGGCCCCTATCACGACACGGTGGTCCTGAACGCCGCCGCCGCCCTGATCGTGGCGGGCCAGGCCGCGGATCTCGCGCATGGCGCGACGCTTGCAAAAGCCGCCCTTGCGAGCGGCGCCGCGCTTGCCAAGCTACACACCCTGCAAAAGCATTTGTGACGATGGACGACATCCTCTCCAGCATCTGCGCCGACACCAGGGCGGAAACCGCACGCCGCCAGGCCTCCCGCCCGCTCTCCGCCCTGCAATCGGCCGCCGAGGTAAAGCGCGGCCGGCCCCGCGGCTTCGCCCAGGCGCTGAAGCAGGCGCAGATGGCCAGGCGTTTCGGCCTCATCGCGGAGTTCAAGCGCCGCTCCCCCAGCGGCGGCATCATTCGCCCCGGCGCCGAGCCCGCCGAGATCGCGCGCGCATACGCGGCGGGCGGCGCCGCCTGCCTGTCGGTGCTGACCGACGGCCCCTATTTCGGCGGTTCGCTCGCCGACCTCGCGGCCGCCCGCGAGGCCTGCAACCTCCCCGTGCTGCGCAAGGATTTCCTGCTCGACCCCTGGCAGGTGTTCGAAAGCCGGGCCGCCGGCGCGGATGCCGTCCTGCTGATCATGGCGGCCCTCAGCGACGCCCAGGCGCGCGAGCTGGAGGAGACGGCGCGCGACCTCGACCTCGACGTGCTGGTGGAAGTGCACGACCGCGCCGAGCTGGATCGCGCCCTCGGCCTGCAAACCAACCTGCTCGGCATCAACAACCGCAACCTGAAAACGCTGGAAACAGATATCGAAACGACATTGCGGCTCGCCGAATTCGTGCCCCCGGACAAGATCCTGGTGACCGAAAGCGGCATTCGCGACCACGCGGATTTGCAACGGCTCGCCGCGGTCGGCGCGCATTGCCTGCTGGTCGGCGAGAGCCTGCTGCGCCAGCCGGATATCGCGGCGGCGACCAGGGTGCTGCTGGGGAGCGAGTAGAAGGCCAGGGGCGCTGCCCCTGGACCCCGCTAAGGACAAGTCCTTAGAACCTGTTTTTTAGTCGGGGCACAACGAGGGGGGCCACTCAGGCGCGGGCAGGCATTCGCAGCCCCCCTCGTTGTCCTCCGACAAATCAACGGGGTCTGGGGCCTACTGGCCCCAGCGGGTCCAGGGCAGAGCCCTGGCCTTCTCCTTCACTATCCACCACAAGGCCAGCATGACCCTAACCCATTTCGACGCCACCGGCAGTGCCGCCATGGTCGACGTCGGGCCCAAGCCGATTTCGCTGCGCACCGCGACCGCAAAGGCCCGCGTATCCATGCAGCCCGAAACCGCGTCGATTATCGCCGCCGGCACCGCCCGCAAGGGCGACGTGCTCGGCGTCGCCAGGATCGCCGGCATCATGGCCGCGAAACGGACCGCCGACCTCATTCCGCTTTGCCATCCCTTGCCCATCGATGCGGTATCGCTGGAACTCGTGGCCATGCCGGAGGCCGTGGAAATCACCGCCACCGTGCGCACCACCGGCCGCACCGGCGTGGAGATGGAAGCACTGACCGCCGCATCGGTCGCGGCCCTGACCGTCTATGACATGTGCAAATCGATCGACCGCGGCATGCGGATCGAAAACCTGCGTGTGGTGCACAAGGTTGGCGGCAAGTCCGGCGAATTCTCCCAGGATTGAACAATGATCAGCGTCGCCGAGGCGCGCGCCCGCATCCTGGCGCCGTTGCAACCCTTGTCCGCGGAAACCGTGCCGCTATCGGAAGCGTGGCACCGTGTGCTCGCGGCACCCGTGACAGCGCGCGTAACCCAGCCGCCGACCGACGTCTCCGCCATGGACGGCTACGCGGTGCAAGCCGCCTCGGCGCAGCAGGGCGCCGTGCTCCGCGTAATCGGCCAGGCTCCCGCCGGCCATCCGTTCGCCGGCAAGATTGGCCCCGGCGAGGCAGTACGCCTGTTCACCGGCAGCGTGGTTCCGCCCGGCGCCGACGCCGTTTTGCTGCAGGAAGATGCGACCCCGCACGGCGACACGATCACGGTTGCCGAAACGCTACCACCGGCCCGCCATATCCGCCCGCGCGGCCAGGATTTCGCGCATGGCGAAACGGTGCTGCACCCGGGCCAGCGCCTCAGCGCGCGCCAGATCGGCCTCGCCGCCGCCGCCAACCACCCATGGCTCCCCGTCCATCGCCGCCCGCGCGTCGCCATCCTCGCCACCGGCGACGAAATCGCCCTGCCCGGCGAGCCCCTGCCCGAAGGCGGCATCGTCAGTTCCAACAGCCACATGCTCGCCGCCATGGTCCGCGCCGCCGGCGGCCTGCCGACGATATTGCCCGTCGCGCGCGACACCGAGGACGCGATCGCCGAAGCCGCCACCGCGGCACTGGGCGCCGACCTGCTGCTCACCACCGGCGGCGCCAGCGTCGGCACGCACGACATGGTGCAGGCCGGCCTCGCCCGCCATGGCTTTGCCCTCGATTTCTGGAAAATCGCCATGCGCCCCGGCAAGCCGATGATATCCGGGCGTATCGGCGCGCTGCCCGTGCTCGGCCTGCCGGGCAACCCGGTCTCGGCCGCGGTGTGCGCCGTGCTGTTTCTGCTGCCCGCCCTGCGCCGCCTGCAGGGGCTGCCGGCCGACCCACCCCCTACCCTGCACGCCCTCGCCGGCGCCCCTTTGCGCGCCAACGACCACGGCGCCGACCATCTGCGCGCCACGCTGAGCCGCGACTCGGCCGGGCGCCTGGTCGCCACCCCGTTCCCCCGCCAGGATTCCGGCATGCTCTCGCTGCTGGCCCAGGCCCACTGCCTGGTGCTGCGCGCGCCTCATGCACCGGCGGTGAATCTCGGCGGTGATATTGAAATCCTTTTGCTGGAATCAGAGGAAGTCTAGGGGCTCCGCCCCTAGGACCCCGTCGGCGTGCCGCCGATGTCGTTCGCGCTGCGCGGCGGGAGTCCGCGCACCATCGCGCGGGGGATGGGGGCACACGCGGTGGTTGACGAAACGCGAAGAATAAAATTAGAACGGTTCCGCAGTTTCCGGTTTGTTCGCCCAACCGGCGGCCAGGAGCCAAGACGATGTTAACGCGCAAGCAGCACGAACTTCTCACCTTCATCGACCGCAGCCTGAAGGAGACGGGGGTCTCCCCAAGCTTCGAGGAAATGAAGGAAGCGCTGCAGCTACGCAGCAAATCCGGCATCCACCGCCTGATTTCCGCCCTCGAGGAGCGCGGTTTTCTGCGCCGCCACCATCACCGCGCCCGCGCGCTGGAAGTCATGCGCCTCCCCGAAAACGCCCCAAAGGCGGCACAAAAACAGGAGCCCGGCTTCACCCCCAACGTCATTCGCGGCGATTTTACGCGTAACGTCCCCGGCGTGCGCGCCGCCAATGACGCCGCCGCCGTGCAACTCCCGTTATACGGCCGCATCGCCGCCGGCCTCCCCATCGAGGCCCTGCGCCAGGACTACGCCCAGATCGAAGTCCCGGTCGCCATGCTCGGCACCGGCGAACATTTCGCCCTCGAAGTCGCCGGCGACTCCATGGTCGACGCCGGCATCCTCGACGGTGACACGGTGATTATCCGCAAGAGCGAAACGGCCGAATCCGGCCAGATCATCGTCGCCCTGGTCGACGAAGGCGAAGTAACCCTCAAACGCCTGCGCCGCCGCGGCAACTCAGTCGCCCTGGAACCCGCCAACCCCCGCTACGAAACCAAACTGTACCCCTCAGACCGCGTAAAGGTACAAGGACGGCTGGTCGCCTTGTTGCGGCGCTACTAAAACGGCCAGGGGCTCTGCCCCTGGACCCCGCTGGGGCCTTAGGCCCCAGACCCCAATTTTATTTGTTCCGCATTTGACATCCGCACCGCGTAAAAAACTCGTCATTGCGAGCCGCCCTTGCGGCGAAACAATCCAGGCAACCACCCTAAGCCATCCAATAAGCGGCGTTAGTTCGTTGCTAACCCGCTACAACAAATCGATCGTCACTTCCCTGACCAACCCCGCATTCCCGGGTCACCGCCCCGGAATCCAACCCCACATCCAACCTTTCGTTAATCCCATCGACGAATCCGTTTCTCCTAAAACTTCTTCTTGGTGATCTTGGTGTTCTTGGTGTTAAATACATGCCAGCGGCGCTCGATATCTCAGGCAGTTATCACGTTTCCAAGATAAGGCCAGGGGCTCTGCCCTGGACCCGCTGGGGCCAGTAGGCCCCAGACCCCGATTAGCGCTGCGCGGCTTCTCCTTGGCTTTTGGGCGAAGCCTGTAAATGTCATGGATTTTTCTGGCTTCGCCGTTTCCGCTAACCATTCTTTATTAATGGGGTCTGGGGACTTGTCCCCGTCGTGCGCAGCACGCCTCCGGCGTGACGGGTCCAGGGCAGAGCCCTGGCCTTCCTGCCCTTATTTTCGCGCCCCGGACACGGCCGCAGGAGTCAAGATTTCC
>JAATGE010000444.1 GCA_015654825.1 Rhodospirillales bacterium | reverse complement strand
GCATGTGTTCCTGCGCCAGAAAGAGTTTCTGCGACATGTGTTCGAACAGCCAGCGCGCGACGGTGTTGTCGCGGGCGGCGAGGGCATCGATGGCGCGGCGCGGGTAGCGCCGCAATACGCAATCCGCCACTGCTTCCGCCGACATGTCCTGTGCCGCGGCGCCTTCGAAGCCGAAGCAAGCGCCGGTGCTCAGGAATTCGCTGATCTGGCGCCGGCCGTCTTCCATCAGCTTGACCAGGCGCACGCAGCCGGACACCACGCGGTACGAGTATTGGGCGGTGTCGCCCTGGGCCCAGATCTCGGCATTTTTGGCGACCGATATCGTGGTGCCGAGTTGCTCCAGCGCTTCGGGGGCGCCGGCTTGCGGGGATTGTGGGGCTGGGGGAGGGAGGACGGGTGCGCCGAAATGGGGCGGCCGTACCGGGGATGGCTGGGTTGAAAGCTGCATCATCTGCTGGACCCACGTGCTGTGTTAACAAACCGGGCTGTATCGCCGCCATCCGTTGCACGGTATTCGTGTGAGCGCGTACGTAGGATTACGTACGGCTACCTACGGGCGTATGCCGGCGGCGTGTTTACGAGCGGATGACACGGAGGGACCGGGGGCGATGCGGAGCAGACCCGGCGATGTGGTGTACGTCGTCGATGACGACGAGGCGGTACGGGAGTCGCTGCGCTTTCTGCTCGAGACGGCCGGCATCGCGGTGGATGTGCATGCATCCGCGGAGGCTTTCCTGACGGCGGCGCAGGGGCGCGATGTCGGCTGTGTGCTGACCGATGTGCGGATGCCGGGGGTCAATGGACTGCAGTTGCAGCGGCGGCTGCACGAATTGGGCCTGCCGGCGGCGGTGATCATCATGACCGGGCACGGCGACGTGCCGCTGGCGGTGGAGGCGATGAAGAACGGCGCGGTGGATTTCCTGGAGAAGCCGTTCGACGACACGAAGCTGCTGGACGCAGTACGGCGCGCGCTGGAGGCGTCGCGGTCGATGCGGGCTGAGGCCAGCAATGCGGCCGCGGCGGCGGCGAGGCTCGCGATGCTGACGCCGCGCGAGGGTGAAGTGCTGGCGGGGCTGGTGGCCGGGCATAGCAGCAAGGAAATCGCGCGCGATCTGGGGAGCAGTCCGCGCACGATCGAAGTGCATCGTACCCGCGTCATGGCCAAGCTGGGCGTGCACAGCCTGCCGGAGCTCGTGCGCATGGTGCAGGCGGCGAAGCAGGTGGTGCCGGTTTGAGGATGATGGAAGGCGAGGACACCGATCAGCCGGCATCCGCCGATGGCGCGGCCGAGCGGGAAGCGCATCTGCGGTCGATCCTGCAGACCGTGCTGGATGCCATGGTGGTGATCGACGAGCGCGGCGTGATCCAGGAGTTCAGCCAGGCGGCCGAGCGGCTGTTTGGCTACAGCGCGGCCGAGGCGTGCGGCCAGAACGTAAAGCTGCTGATGCCGCAGCCCTACCGTTCCGAGCATGACGGCTACCTGGCCAGGTATAAGGTCACCGGGGAGCGGCGGATTATCGGCATCGGGCGCGTCGTGGTCGGCTTGCGCAAGGATGGCAGCACGTTTCCGATGGAGCTGGCGATCGGCGAGGCGCGGCTCGGGGACCGTCGGATTTTCACCGGGTTCGTGCGCGACCTGACCGAGGCGCAGCAGACGCACGCCCGGATGCAGGAGCTGCAGCAGGAGTTGCTGCACACGTCGCGGCTGCGCACCACCGGGCAAATGGCGGCGGCGATCGCGCACGAGCTGAACCAGCCGCTGACCGCGGTGGCGAACTATCTGCGCGCCGGGCAGCGGCTGCTGGCGGCGCCGTCGCCGGACCTGGCGCGCATCGGCGAGGCGGTGGATTTCGCGGCGCGGCAAACGCTGCGTGCCGGCGAAATCATTCGGCGGCTGCGCAGTTTCGTGGCGCGCGGCGAGCCGCAGCGGCGGCCCGAGGGCGTGGTGAAGCTGATCGAGGAGGCCAGCGCGCTGGCGCTGCTGGGCGCCAAGGAGAGCAACATCCATGTCTCGCTGCGGCTGGGCGCGGAGCTGCCGGATGTGCAGGCGGATCGCGTGCAGGTGCAGCAGGTGCTGCTGAACCTGCTGCGCAATGCGGTGGAGTCGATGGCGGACCAGGCCAGGCGGGAACTGGTCGTCTCGGCGGAGCGGGAGGCGGAGTTCGTGCGGATCAGCGTATCGGATACCGGATCGGGGGTGCCGCCGGAAATCGCCGCGCAATTGTTTCAGCCGTTCGTGACCACGAAGCCGGACGGCATGGGCATCGGGCTTTCGGTGTGCCGCACCATCGTGGAATCGCATGGCGGGCGGTTGTGGACCGAGGCAAATCCGGGCGGGGGCACATTGTTTCATTTTACCGTGCCGACCGCGGCCGCGGCTGTTGGGACGGCGGCTGGCGATTGATCCTGATCATTGTCCCGAAGCCGTCATGCAACCGAGATTGGCGCTTGGGAAATGCCGTGCAGGCCTGATTGGCGGACGGCATCGATGGCATCCTGGGATGCCTCGAACGGCGTAGGGCGGGAGCACGGTGGTGGCGGCGGAGTGTGATGGGACGGTCGCCATAATCGACGATGACGCAGCGGTGCTGGATTCGTTGCGGTTCCTGCTGGAGGTGTCCGGGCACCGGGTTGCCACCTATCGCTCGGCGGCCGACTTCCTGGCCGGCGAGAACCGCGACGCGGATTGCATGATCGTGGATCAGCATATGCCGCAGATGACCGGGCTGGAGCTGATCGCGCGGCTGAAGGCCGAGGCGATGCGGCGCAATATCATGCTGATTACGGGCTCGCTGTCACAGGCCATCAGTGACCGGGCGGCGGCCTTGGGCGTGACGAAGGTGCTGGAGAAGCCGCCTGGGGAGAATGAGCTGCTGGACTTCGTGAATAGCTGCGTGCAGCGGCCGGGCGGCGCGGGCGATGGGGCGATTGCGTAGGGTGACGGGACGAAGGCCAGGGCTCTGCCCTGGACCCGCTGGGGCCTGATACCAACTGCCGGAAATCTTGACTCCTGCGGCAGTGTCCAGGGTGCGGATAAAGAGCAGGAAGGCCAGGGCTCTG
>JAATGE010000282.1 GCA_015654825.1 Rhodospirillales bacterium | reverse complement strand
TCGAGGCCCCCAGCAAGGTCCCCCCATGCGCGGCCAGGAACTCCGCCGGCGCCACGATTGTCAGGCGCATATCCTGCCCCTCGCCGATCGGCGTGGCGGCGCTGATTTTTCCGAGCGCGGTAATGATGCCGGTAAACATGCGGGGTCAGGCGATCTTTCTGAACTCGGTCAGCAGATCGTCGCCGACCGGTCGCTGCGCAACCCTCGAAAACCGGTGCTGCTCCGCCAGCGCGTCGATCCCCATCGCCTGCACCGCCGGCAGGCCGTCGCCGCCAAGGATGCTGGGCGCCGCGAACCAGGCCAGGCGATCCACGGCACCCGCCCGCAGCAGCGAGGCCGCAAGCCGCGCCCCGCCCTCGGCCAGGACCGCTGTCAGCCCCGCATCGGCCAGCACGGTCAAAGCCGCCATGGGATCGATCCCCGCCGCGTCGTGCGCGATCTCGATGCAGCGCACCCCCGCGCCGCTCAGCGCCTCGATGCGCGCCGGATCGGCCCCGTCGCGATGCAGGATCCAGGTCGGGATGTCCGCCGCGGTAGCAACCAGCCGGGACATCAGCGGCGTGCGCAAATGGCTGTCCAGCACCAGGCGCACCGTGGGCCGCGCGGTGTAGCCGGGAATCCGGCAGGTCAGGTCGGGATCGTCCGCCAACACGGTGCCGACACCGACCAGCACCGCATCGTGCCGCCCGCGCATGGCATGCGCGGCCTTCCGCGCCGGCGTGCCGGTGATCCACTGGCTTTCGCCCGTGGAGGTGGCAATCCGCCCATCCAGCGTGCTGGCCAGCTTCAGCGTGACGAGCGGGCGCCCGCGCACCACGCGGCTGAAAAACCCCGCGAGGATGTCCGTCGCCGCCTCGCTCTCGACGCCCTCGATCACCTCGATGCCCGCGGCCCGCAGCCGCCCGATGCCGGCGCCATTGACGCGCGGGTCAGGGTCGCCAGCCGCGACAACCACCCGCGCAACGCCGGCCTCCACCAGCGCGTCCGCGCACGGCGGCGTCTGCCCATGGTGACTGCACGGCTCCAGCGTGACAAACGCCGTAGCGCCCCTCGCGGCCACGCCCGCCATGGCGAGCGCCTGCGTTTCCGCATGCGGCCGCCCGCCCGCCGCCGTAACGCCCTGCCCGACGATCGCCGTGGCGCTAGCAATCACGCACCCCACCGGCGGATTAGGCCAAGTCGTACCAAGCGCCCGTCGTGACAATGCAATCGCGGCACGCATAGGGGCAGTGTCCATGCGGGTTTGTGTTCAGCAGGTGCCCAAAAGGCAAGAGCGCGCGTCGTCTCGCCAAAGTTTTTGCTTCTTTTTTCAAAAAGAAGTTCTTTTTTGAAAAAAAGAACCAAAAAACTCTTGTTTATTTGGCCTCTGTTTTTGGCCAAACCCGCGCGTCGAGTGTTCGGTCCGGAGAATTCCATCGGCAATTCCCCTGGGGGCGGACTTTACATCAAGTTCACCGCCGATGTCGTAACCGAGTTTTTGCTGCTGTCCTTTTCCCGCTCATCCCAGCCCCGGCCCAAGATTACGCGGATCGTCTGCCGGATCGACATAGCCCAGCCCGAGCGGACCGATCGCCGTAACCTGGGTGATGTATTCGCCGGACCTGGCCCAGTGGAAGTGCGCCTGGCCACCCGGCAGAACAACGACGCTGCCAGGCGCAAAAGCAATCAGCTTGCTCTCGTCGAACACTTCCCCCAGCCCGATGTAAAACACCCCCGAAAGCACCGTATAAATCCGGTCCTCCGGATGCTTGTGCGGCATCATCCTGGTGCCGCCAGGCAACTTGACGCGGATCACGTAAGGACCGGGCCTTGCCGGGTCGCCCACCAGAACCGCCAGCCGCGCTTCGGGCGGAAACGCCGGAAACGGTTTCCACTGCACATCCTCGGCGCGGATCGCGTGGAACCTGTCCTCGCCCGGCTGGTGCGCGCCGGCGCCGGGCGACGCGGTTTCGACTGTCTGCGAAATGACCCGTTCTTCCCTCGGCTGGCCGGCTGCTGGGGCCTTAGGCCCAAGGCCCCGATTCAATAAGGCGGATTACGACGGGAGCGCTGGGCCCGGGCCGCTTCGGTCCACCACGCCAGATCGTCGGCGAAACGTGGAAACGCGTGCGCCAAAGCCTCGCCGGCCGGCCCCGCCGGCGTGCCATCCGCGTTCAGCGCCTGCGCGATCGGCCCCACCGCCAGCGTGGAGGAAATCACCACCATGCCCATTTCGCACAGCGTCCCATGCCACGCCACCGCCGAATGGGCTCCCGCGATACGCCCCGCCGAATAGCTCACGATCGCCGCCGGCCGCCAGAACCATTCCTCCAGGAAATGGTCCGTCAAATTCTTCAGCCCAGGCTGAACCCCCCAATTATACTCCCCGACAACAAAGATGAACGCATCCGCGCCGCGAATTTTCGTTGCCAGTTCCTGCATCGCAGGCGGCGCAAGCCCGGCCGCGTATTCCTTATACATGCGGTCCAGCATCGGCAGTCCCACCTGTTTCGCATCGATCAGTTCCGCCGCCTCCCCCCGCTGCAACAGCGAACCGACCACAAACTCCGCCAGCCGTATCCCCATCCGATCCGACCGGTAGGACCCATAAAAAACCAGCACCGTGTTCGCCATCCCGAACCCCAAATCATCAAACGCCAAGCAAATAGCAGCCAGTGAACGAAAAATACAAAAGTTTTTTGGTTCTTTTTTTCAAAAAAGAACGTCTTCCTTTCGAAAAAAGAAGCAAACTCGCCCGCAATCACGTCGCGCTTGCCCCCAGCGCGCCCCAGGCGCAAAGCCAAACGTTCTCAAGCGGGAGGTGGAACATGCCGAGCCGGTCATTGAGCATAGCCTTGCTGCTAACCGTAGCCGCCGGTGCGGCCCAGGCCGGCGAGCTGGTCACCAAGGGCGAAGGCTGGCTCTACTGGCGCCGCGGCAACACCGCCGACGTGCAGACCGCCACCCAGCCGGGCGTGCTGTTCGAAGGCGGCGGCACCGACGTCAACGCCGCCTATCGCTGGATGTGCGCCAAATCGGGCAACGGCGATTTCCTGGTCATCCGCGCCAGCGGCGACGCCGATTATAACCCCTATATCCAGCGCCTCTGCCCGGCGGAAAATTCGGTCGCGACGCTGAAGATCATCAACCGCCGCGGCGGCCTCGATCCCGCGGTGCAGGCAATCATCCTGCAAGCGGAAGCATTATTCATCGCCGGCGGCAACCAGGCCAATTACGTGAATTTCTGGCAGAACACACCGGTGCAGGGCGCCATCAATGCGCTGGCGGCACGCGGCGTGCCGGTCGGCGGCACCAGCGCCGGCAACGCAATCCTCGCGCAATTCGCATTCTCGGCCTTGATCAACACGATCTATTCGAAACAGGCCCTGGCCGACTGTTTCGACCGCCGGATCACCATCGATAACGGCTTCCTCAATCTCAGTCCGCTGCTCGCCGGCATCATCACCGACGATCATTTCGCGCCGCGCCACCGCATGGGGCGGCTGGTCACGTTTCTCGCGCGTATCGTCGAAAGCGGCGAAGCGCACCAGGCCTCCGGCATCGCCCTCAACGAGAACACCGCGTTCCTGATGGAGCCGGACGGCCAGGGCCAGGTCGTCGGCAGCGGCGCCGCCTATTTCCTGCGCACCCCCGGGCCCCCCGAAGTCTGCGCGCCGGCCACCCCCGTCACCTACACCGGCATTCCGGTGTTCCGCGTCGCCCCTGGCGGCACCTTCGATCTCGCCAGCTGGACCGGCCCCAAGGGCACCGCGTACACCGTATCGGCAACCGCCGGGGTGCTGACATCCACGCAGAAGGGTGGAAAAATCTACTGACGCCGCCGCGCGTTGGAGGATACGACCATTGCCCATGACCACGCCGAACCCGCCAGCGGCCAGTACCTGGACGCCGGCATGAGCGGCCCCTTCACGCGCATCGCCGTCACGGTGACCTTCCTGAGGCAGGAATTCCAGCCCGTGCTGCCGGGGCCGCGCATGCCGGCCGACACCACGATCGTGCGCCTCGGCGCGCCGACGGTCGCGTTCTACCGCTATCTCTACGACACGGTCGGCGCGCCCTACGTCTGGTGGCTGCGGCGCACCGTCCCCGACGAGGAAATCGCCCTCATGCTCGGCAGCCCCGCGGTATCGATCCACGTGCTCTACCGCGACGGCGAGCCCGCCGGCTTCTTCGAGCTAGAGGAGCGCGGCGCCGTCGCGGTCAACCTCAGCTATTTCGGCCTGATGCCGCACCTGGTGGGCCACGGCATGGGCCCCGCCTTCCTGCGCGCCGCGATCGACGAAGCCTGGAGCCGCGGCCCCCAAACCGTCACCGTCAACACCTGCACCGCGGACCACCCACGCGCCATGCCAACCTACCTGCGCGCCGGCTTCAGCCCGGTCCGCACGGTCCGCGAAGTCTGGGACGTACCCAACCGCCTCGGCCTGATAATTCCCACGCGTTTACGTGTGTAGGCAAGGGATAAGGCCAGGGGCTCTGCCCCTGGACCCGTCACGCCGGAGGCGTGCTGCGCACGACGGGGCCGGTAGGCCCCAGGCCCCATTCTATCTGTTCCGAGCCTGGCATGGGCTCCGCGCGCGCCGCTAAACCCAAACGCTCGCAACACCGTACAGAAGACTCCCGCCGCGCAGCGCGTACCGACAGCGGCGGCACGCCGTCGGGGGTCCAGGGGGCAGAGCCCCCGGTCGGCGAAGCCATTCAATTCCAACCCGCTTGATTCCGTTCTTTAACCCGCCGACCCCGTGTTTTTAACACGCCGACCCTAGCGCAGGAAACCCGCCCCAGGCGGCCGGTCCAGCATCGACGAGCCGCGCACCCCGTCCTCCTCATCGGTATCCACCAGCACGCTCGGCCCGAACGAGTGGTCGCCGTGGTGCCGCAGCACCTGCTGCTCGCGCCGCCCGGCCGTCCGATCGACGGCATAGAGCACCGCATAACCCCGCTCCCGCGCCTCGCGCTGCGCCCCCTGCACCACGTCCTCCCACGGCAGCGGCAGCCCATCGGCCCCCACCGCCACGCTCATGGTGCGATGCCGCCCGAAGAAATCGATCTCGGTCACCACGGAATTCGGGTCGTCCTCGCCGAACCGGCGGATCACCAGCGCGAAACTCCCGGTTTCCGGCAACGGGTCATGCGCATCCAGCCGGATGATTTCGGTCATACCTGTCTCCTGTCGGCCCGGCCCGCCGGGGTCGGTACCACATTAGGGACGCCGCCCACCCGGAAGCCAGACCCAATCTGTTTGCGCCCGCGGGGCCCCTGCCATATACCCGCCCCCGCATGAGCCCCGCCCCGCGCAGCGCCACGGTCTCGCGACGCACCTCCGAAACCGACATCACGCTCACCCTGGCGCTCGACGGCAGCGGCCAGGCCGGCATCGAGACCGGTGTGGGCTTCTTCGACCACATGCTGACCGCCTTCGCCCGCCACGGCCTGTTCGACCTCTCCCTGACCGCCCGCGGCGACCTTCACATCGACGCCCACCACACCGTCGAGGATGTCGGCATCGTGCTCGGCCAGGCGTTTTCCGAGGCCCTCGGCGACCGCCGCGGCATTACCCGTTTTGGCCAGGCCCTGGTGCCGATGGACGAAGCCTTGGCCGAGGCCGCCGTCGACATCAGCGGGCGCGGCCACCTCGCCTGGTCGGTAAAATTCGGCCGCGAGCAGCTCGGCGGCATGGACACCCAGCTTTTCGAGGAATTCTTCCGCGCGTTCTGCGGCAACGCCCGCCTCGCCCTGCACGTCACCAGCCGCGCCGGCAGCAACGCCCACCACATCGCCGAATCCTGCTTCAAGGCCGCCGCCCGCGCGCTGCGCATGGCGGTCTCGGTCGATCCCCGCGCCGCGGACGCCATTCCGTCCACCAAGGGTGCGCTGTGAAGGTGTTCACCACCCACCTGCGGCAGGGCGAGGTGCCGGTACTGGTGCGCGAGGGCTTTTCCATCGGCGCCGCCCTGCTCGACTGGCTCTGGCTGCTGTGGCAGCGCGCCTGGATCCCCGCCGCCCTGGTGTTCGCCATCGACCTCGTGGCCGCCCGCCTGACCACCCCGCCATGGGGCGCCGCCGTGCTGCTCGGCCTGCTGCTGCTGCAGGGGCTGCTCGGCCGCGACCTGGTG
>JAATGE010000331.1 GCA_015654825.1 Rhodospirillales bacterium | reverse complement strand
CGGCACCGGTAGGGTTGCCCAAGCGGGTGCTTCCAGCAGTTCGATGGTGAGGAACGCGGTGAATTTTTTCATCGTACTGGCTCCGATCGGTGGGTGTAGTCCGTAATCGCTTGGGAACGCCAGCAGCCTGCTGAGCCGGCCCCCCGGGGCGGGGCTTACCGGAGGACACGGGTGCCGAGACCATTCTCCATGACTTCGGCGAGGCACCTAATGCTGGATTTCCGGCCGGTGGGCTGATCGATCGAGGAGGCAACCTGTTCGGGACGTCGATCGACGGCGGCGCGGCGAACCTGGGTACAGTTTTTTCGTTCAATCGTGCCGCAGGCGCCGAAACCGTTCTCTACAGTTTCAAGAGTGGAACTGATGGCGAGGGCTCGGTTGCCGGCCTCGCCTATCATGGCGGCATGTTATTCGGAACAACCACCAACGGCGGCGATTCCGATAATGGTACGGTGTTCGCGATCAACGCTTCGACAGGTGCCGAAACTGTGCTCTACAGTTTCCATGGGCGCCACGATGGGAGAAATCCGCGGCACGATATTCGTTGTCGATATAAAAACTGGCGCGAAGAAAACGTTGTACCGCTTCATCGGCGATACGGGCGGCAACCTTCCGGGCGGGCTGGCCTTGCATAACCGCTTTCTTTACGGAACAGCCCACTGGACCGTATTCAAGCTGAAGCCGTAGCGCGGGTGGCCCGGCGTTTTCCTGTCTGCGAGGTTGGGCTTCCGGATTGCCACGCGCGCCCCGGCGGCTCGAATTGGGAGTCGTTGCTTGTATGTAGCTCTTGTGGAGTGCGGGTGGCGGGGTTGTTGGGGCGCGACAGTCCCCGCATTTCGCAAGGGCTCAATGCGGGCTACGGGTGCACGCTGCGAGGGCGGCTCGCAATGACGGGGAATTGGGAGTCGTAGGCCGCATGTAGCTCTTGCGGAGTGCGGGTGGCGGGGTTGTTGGGGCGCGACAGTCCCCGCATATCGCGAGGGCTCAATGCGGGCTACGGGTGCACGCCGCAAGGGCGGCTCGCAATGACGGGGAATTGGGAGTCGTAGGCCGCGTGTAGCTCTTGCGGAGTGCGGGTGGCGGGGTTGTTGGGGCGCGGCAGTCCCCGCATTTCGCGAGGGCTCAATGCGGGCTACGGATGTACGGGTGCGAATGCGCGGCCGATGTCAGACTCGGAACAAATAAAATGGGGGTCTGGGGCCTAAGGCCCCAGCGGGGTCCAGGGGCAGAGCCCCTGGCCTTCTTCGC
Organism: Rhodospirillales bacterium; assembly: GCA_015654825.1. Classification (GTDB taxonomy): domain Bacteria; phylum Pseudomonadota; class Alphaproteobacteria; order Acetobacterales; family Acetobacteraceae; genus CAJCIS01. The sequence continues at coordinate 1,173 of JAATGE010000331.1, read as the reverse complement.
CTTCTCTACTGCGCTGCCAGCGGCATATTTTGTCCCCGCCGGGCCTTCAACTCCTCCGCCACCAGAAACGCGAGTTCCAGACTCTGCTCCGCGTTCAACCGAGGATCGCAGAACGTTTCGTAGCGCGCCGCCAGATCCGCCTCGGTGAGCCGGTGCGCGCCGCCGACGCATTCGGTGACCGGCTGGCCGGTCATTTCCACGTGCACGCCGCCGGGGCGGCTGCCTTCCTCGGCGCACGCATCGAAAAAGCCGCGTACCTCGGCGAGGATCGCTTCGAAACTGCGCGTTTTTACCTTCGCGGCGGTGGAGATCGTGTTGCCGTGCATCGGGTCGCACAGCCAGGTAACGCGGCAGCCTTCGCGTTTTACCGCGCGCAGCAAAGGCGGCAGGTGGGTGCGCACTTTTTCCGCGCCCATGCGGCTGATCAGGGTCAGGCGGCCGGGTTCGTTCTGCGGCGAGAGTATTGCGATCAGTTTCAGCAGGTCGTCCGCGGTGGTGCTGGGCCCGACCTTGAGGCCGAGCGGGTTTTTCACGCCGCGGAGGAATTCCACGTGGGCGCCGTCCGGCTGGCGGGTGCGGTCGCCGATCCATAGGAAGTGGGAGGAGCAGCAATACCAGTCGCCGCTGGTGCTATCGATGCGGGTCAGCGCCTGTTCGTAGGGCAGCAGCAACGCTTCGTGGCTGACGTAGAATTCGGTTTCGCGGATTTGCGCGGTGTTGTCGCTGCCGATGCCGCAGGCGGCCATGAAGCCGAGCGTCTCGTCGATGCGCGTTGCCAGATCCTGGTAGCGGGCGGCCAGCGGCGAGCGGGCGACGAAATCCAGGTTCCAGCGATGCACCTGGTGGAGGTCGGCGTAGCCGCCGCCGGCGAAGGCGCGCAGCAGGTTCATGCGGCCGGCGGATTGGAAATATGCCTGCTCCATGCGGGCCGGATCGGGGACGCGGGCGGCGGCGGTGAATTCCGGGCCGTTGATGATGTCGCCGCGGTAGCTGGGCAGGGTCGCGCCCTCCAGCGTCTCCAGGTCGCTGGAGCGCGGCTTGGCGAACTGGCCGGCCATGCGGCCGATCTTGATGACCGGCACGGTGGCGCCGAACGTCAGCACGACGGCCATTTGCAGCAGGACGCGAAAGGTATCGCGCACGGAGTTGGCGTTGAAATCGGCAAAGCTCTCG
>JAATGE010000212.1 GCA_015654825.1 Rhodospirillales bacterium | reverse complement strand
GGCGCAGGCAGCCGAGAATTACTCTCACATAGCGCCGCTCGAAACCGAGACCCTCGACGGAGTTGATGCTGCTGCCGCGCGCGTAGGTATAACCCTTTCGCGGATAAGGCGTGTTGGCGAATGCCGTGTGGCTGTCGATGACGGACGGGCGGCGCGCGACGACATCGGTCGACCGCTGATTGGTGATAAGCAGATGGTTGTGCTCGCGTCCCGTTGCGACGCGCAATGCATCCTGCAACTCCCGCAGCAACGGAATTTCCTCGTCCGGATATTCTGCCGTCACATGGCCGAGGATAAAAACCGGATTCTCGTCGCGGCAGCAACGGCGGAAATTCTCGATGGCATGCTGCTGCGCTGCCCGGATTTCACGGTAATCGTTGTCAATCCAGTAGGAACCCTTGAAATGGTTCCATACCGCGCCGCGGTCCTTCCGGTAAATGATCTGCTGCCCCTTGGCGGTCTTCTGGTGCCCGATCTCATCGAGCGCCGTGTAGGTCGCAAAGTCGCTGCGGATCGCGTCGACGATGCCGCGGACAGTATGAATGGCCTGGCTGAACGGATTGTATGCGTAAACGAACTGTTCGGCGCTGCGCAGGCCCCAGCGGTTCGGCAACGCCCAGGGCAGGCACCGCGTGCCGAGCGAAATAAGCGTCACGCCGGCCGCCCGCGGCGCGCCCTCGATGCGAAATTTCTGCCGCCGGCGCGTGCCGCGATAGGCCCGATCCAGCTCTTCGCCCGACAGGTCGCGCCGGCCGGTGAATTCCAGCGCTTCGGCGATCACCGCGTGCGGCAGGCATTTGGCTTCCGCATGACGCAGTACGAATTCGACATAGCCGTCCGAAGGATCGCGCCGCGCCGGCAATGCCCTTACCATCTCGGTCGTCGTCGCCTGCATGGCAACGTGATCGTTCATCATGTGCAGGATATTGAGGTATAATATCGCGGCGCTTTCGTCGGTATCGCGGTCGCCCGCCTGCAACATCGCGCGCGCCTGCGGCAAGTCGCCGTCTTTGATGGCCCTCAGGGCGGCGGTGGAAAGCGCTGAGCGAGGGCCATCCTCGGGAAGAGTATCGTCTTCGCCTTCATCCTGCATAGCAACGATTAATCAACCCCCGCGTCGCCCATCGGCACCCGCTTTACAAGCTATGGCCGGGGCCATCAACCCGCAATCCCCGCAGACGTGGCGCCGGCCAACGCAAAGGCATCCGGGCCGGTCCACCGCACGGTCGGGTCCGGATCGGCGCGGCAGGAAGCGGCCACGGATAAAAACCCGGGACGCGTCCTACCGGTCGCGATCCTTGCCGTCGCGAAGTTACAACTTCGCTACTGTATTGTCACCGCAACGGCATTCGAAGCGATCCCGTTCGCCACCACCGCCAGCGTACTCGCGCCGGTATCCGCCGTCGCCGGCACATCGAAATTGGTGTTGACCTTCAGCTTGCCGGTGGCCACCCCCATACTGCTATGCCCGTGGGTGCGCGCATAGAATACATGCCCAGTCGCATTGTTCTGAATGCGCACCAGGGGATAGTTCGTCGCGGTTTCATATTCGTCACCGAACGACTCGTCCTGCGACATGCCATTGAACTGGCGGCCGCTGATCACGTAGCTGGTGCCGCGGCTGAGGGTCGTCGGCACCTTCAGGATGGTTGGCGCCCAGGCCGGGTTCACGGTGCCCGCCGCCCGATAGACAAAACTGCCCGCCACCAGCACCTCGCCGGTCGGCAGCACCAGCAGGCTGCCGCCGTGGCCGTCGAATTTCGTTGCTGTCAGCGTACTGCCATTGAACTCATAGAGCCGGCCGATTTCCGACTCGACCAGCACGTTGCCGGTCGGCAACAGAGCCGCGAAACTGTCGCCCGCATCCTCGCCGGCCGGAAAATCCGGTCCCGCCGCCCAGGTGCCGATGCCGGTGCCCCCGGCCGGCGGCGTGTAGATCGCGGTGTGCCCGGCGTTGGCGCCCTTGGTAGTGCCGCCGGTCGCGAAAACGGTGCCATCGGGCCGCAACACGCCAGGCCCAACCTCGCCCGGCGGATGGTAAACCTTGTTCTTCCCGTAGCGTATCGATCCCACTTCGGGCGGGCTCGCCAGGTCGACCACGGTACTGCCCGCGCTGGTCCAGGTCTCGGTCTTCGGGCTATAGATTTCCGACTGCGGTGCGTTCTTCACGTCATAGGTCAGCACAGTGCCGTTCGGCAGCAGCGTCCAGCCCTCCTCGGCGTCGAAATCCTGCTTGCCGGCAAAACGATACGGCTTCCACGTCAGGGTCGCCGGGTTCAGCGCCGCCATGCGCTTGTCGAACTTCCGTCCCACCAGGAAGTCGCCGCCCGGCAGCACGGTGGAGGGCGAGTCACCAATGAAACCCCAATTCTTCGGCGCCGGGAACTCCGTCCAGGTGTTCGCCAACGGGTCATAGATCGCACAAATGTCGGTAAAGGCGAAAACGCCCTCGTTATATTCGCCGCCGGCAATCACCAAACGACCATCGGCCAGCACGGCGGAAGCGAACGCGTCAGGCGCGTAACCGGCGGGCAGGCTGGCCTGCCGCGACCACGTGCCGTTCACATAGCTGCCGTTGGCATCCGGTGTCAGCTTCCACCAGTCGGAGTACGACCCGCCCTGATACAGCACAGTGCCGTCGGTCAGCAGAAACCCGATGCCGGCGCCGTTCGGCGGTTGATGCGCCAGGTTTTGCGTGGTCTGCGCGGCCGCCACGGTGGCGGCACAAAGCAACGCGGTGGCGGCAAGCAAAAATGTCTTGAACATGGCGGCTCCCAGTGCGGTGCGGCCGCGACACTCGGGCCGTCGATGTGATCACACTAGGCACGCGCCCCGACCGCGGGCAACCGCACGCACGGCAAAAACCGCCGTGCGACCCTTGATTTAGTAGAAGGCCAGGGGCTCTGCCCCTGGACCCCGCTGGGGCCAGTAGGCCCCAGACCCCAT
>JAATGE010000504.1 GCA_015654825.1 Rhodospirillales bacterium | reverse complement strand
ACGAAAAACTGTCGGTGATATAGCCGCCCAGCGTCGGCCCCAGGATCGGCGCCACGATGGTTGCGATCGCCACCACGCTCAGCGCCTTGCCGCGCTGCGAGGCATCGAACGTATCCAGAATGATGCTCTGCTGGTTCGGCTGCAGCCCGCCGCCGAAAAACCCTTGCGCCAGCCTAAACATGATCAGTTCCGGCAGGCTTTGCGAAAGCCCGCACAGCAGGCTGCACACGGTGAACATGCCGATGCAGATCATGAAATAGCGTTTGCGGCCGAACACGTCGGAAAGCCAGCCGCTGATCGTCAGCACGATGCCGTTCGCCACCAGGTAGCTGGTCAGCGCCCACGTCGCATCGTCGTAGCTCGAGGACAGGCTGCCCGCGATATGCGGCAGCGAAACATTGACGATCGTGGTGTCCAGCACTTCCATGAACGCCGCCACGGTCACCACGATGGCGATCAGCCACGGGTTTGCCTTCGGCCGCCATTCCGCGGTGGCGGCGCCGGCCGCGCCGCTCATTGCACCGTGACCGTGGGTACCGCGGACAGGCCCAGCGGCAGCGGCAGGTTCGGATCGAGTCCGCTGTCGATCACCACCTTCACCGGCAGCCGCTGCACGATCTTGACGAAATTGCCGGTCGCGTTCTCCGGCGGAAACGCGGTGAACTTGCTGCCGGATCCAAGCTGCAGGCTGTCCACATGGCCCCGCAGATTCAGTTGCGGGTAAGCATCGATCGAAATCGCCACCGGCTGCCCCGGCCGCATGCGTTTCAACTGGCCTTCCTTGAAGTTCGCGGTCACCCACACCTCGGGCGAAACCAGCGACATGATCTGCACGCCCTGCTGCACGTAGGTGCCCACTTCCACGTTGCGCTTGGTCACCCACCCGTCCTGCGGCGCCTTCACCATGCACCAGTCGAGGTTCAGTTGCGCCTGCCGCACGGCCGCTTCCGCCTGCAACACGCTGCCGCCTAGCTGTTTCACCTGCGCGCCGCTCTGGCGGATATTCGGCTGCACCGGCGTCGCCAGCTGCACCGCCGCCTGCGCGTTGGCGACCTGCGCCTCGGCGCTGCGCAGCGCCGCCTCGGCATAGTCGATCTGCTGCAGCGTCGTTGCGGCACGCGGCAGGCTTTTCTGCCGGTTATAGTCCGTCTGCGCCTTGAACTGGTTCGCCTCGGCGTCCTTCAACTGCGCCTCGGCCTGCGCCAGCCGGGCGGGAAAGCCGATCTGCGCGATCTCGTAGCCGTGCTGGGACGCCGCCAACTGCCCGCGCGCGGCCGCGAGCTGCCCCTGCGCACCCTCCAGCGCCGCCTGGTAGTCCCGCGGGTCGATATGCACCAACGGGTCGCCCTTGCGCACGAACTGGTTGTCGTTGACGTCCAGCGCGATGACGAATCCGTTCACATGCGAGGCGATCGGCACCGCCCGCCCATCCGTATAGGCGTCGTCGGTCGATTCCTCGTTGCGTGTGGTGTACCAGTAATACAACCCGCCCCCCACCAGGGCGATCAGCACAATAACCATGCCGATCCGCACGAACGGCCGGGCGGCCGCCCGCTGGCGGCTCTGCGCCGCCTCCCGCGCCTGCGCAGACGCATTGTCCGGCGCTTTGGCCGGCGCCTGCGCAGGTGCATTCTCCGGCGGCTTGGCGGGCGCCTGCGGCTCTACGGTGTCGGCCATGGTGCCCCTTCGCTACGGCGAACCAGATAAGCTATCGCCTCGCGCCCGCAAGGCAACCCCGCGCTTTGGGGCATGCGCCAAAGGTAGGAAGGCCAGGGGCTCCGCCCCCTGGACCCCCGGCGGCGTGCCGCCGCTGTCGTTAGCGCTGCGCGGCGGGAGTCTCCTGTACCAATCTCGCAGACCTCTGACTCCGGCCGATTGGCTCGGCGTCAATGCCAGTCTCGGAACAGACAAAATGGGGTCTGGGGCCTCCGGCCCCAGCGGGTCCAGGGCAGAGCCCTGGCCTTCACTTTTCGAATCAAACCTTCAGCTTCTTGCTGCCAGAGCTCAGATTTCCTT
>JAATGE010000279.1 GCA_015654825.1 Rhodospirillales bacterium | reverse complement strand
ATGCCGAGGCCCGCCAGCAGGCCGGAGCCGCCGCCGACGATGGCGCCAAACGCGGCGCCGGCGCCGGCGCCGGGACCCGCCTCGTTACCCTCGTGGACGGGATGCTTGCCGTCCTTGCCGGCGTTTCTGGAAAACAGGCTGATATCGCTCTGGGCGATGCCGGCGGCCTCCAGGTCGCGGATTGCGGCTTCGGCGTCGGAATAGGTATCGTACAGGCCAGTCAACGTGCGTGTCATGATCAAATCCTTTCAGGCCGGTTCCATCACCGGCGCCCACGAATTTCGAAAAGCGCTGCTATTGTGCGGTGATGTTGCCTTGATAATCGACCGCGACATCGACCGTCTTGCCATTCTTCGTGGCGGTGCCGCGCCAGATCGATGCATTATCCATCTTGAGCGCGCTCACCTGGGTGTAGCCGTGCTTTTCCAATCGCCTGCGGGCCTGGGCCTGGGTAAAACTGTTCTTGCCCGGAACCGGCGCTGCCATCGTATTGGTATCGCCACTCCCCGTTGCGACCGCCGGCGGCGTGGTTGAGTTCGTGTCCGGGGTGGTTTGAGCGATAGCGGTGCCGGCGACGGTGAGAGCGGCGATCGTCGCCAAGAGAACGTGTTTCACGGTTTCCTCCAGTGTTGCGCTCTCAGAAAGCGCGTGGCCGCGTTTTGGTTGCTTCGATGGAGGCGGGTTTTGTTGGCATCGACCTCGGCGCATGCGATGGTGCGAGGAACGTGGGCGGGTGGCATGGGCGTGGGCTTGGTGGATCGCGGTTCCGGAGGCGCGCCGATGCGCGATGCAAGGCCAACCCGGGAGGGCGGCAAAGAAGCGGCCGCCCCGGAAAAAGCCCGTCTTTCGGTGGGATTCATTCTGGCACGTAACTTCACGCTGTCGGCGTTCTCGCTGTTTGTCGACCAGTTGCGGCTGGCGGGCGACGAGGGCGACCGGTCGCGGCAGATATTGTGCCACTGGACCGTCATGAGCCGACGGCTGGCGCCGGTGCCGGCCAGTTGCGGCGTCATGATCACGGGAACCGCCGACCTCACTGATCCGAGGGAATTCGACTACATCGTGGTCGTAGGCGGCCTGCTGCATTCGGGGCCGCAACTGGATCAGGCGACGATCGCCTATTTGCGGGAGGCAGCGCAGCTTGGCGTGCCACTCGTCGGTTTGTGCACGGGCAGTTTCGTGCTTGCCCGCGCCGGATTGATGCAAGGCCGAGAGTGCTGCGTAAGCTGGTATCATTACCAGGATTTCGTGACGGAGTTTGGCGATATCGTGCCGGTCGCCGATCGGCTTTTCGTTGCCGACGGCGATCGCATTACCTGCGCCGGCGGCGGCGGCACCGCGGACCTGGCAACGTTCCTGCTCGAGCGACACGTCGGCAGGTCCGTGGCGCAGAAAAGCCGGCATGTGCTTCTGCTGGATCGCGCGCGCGCCGGCGGTGACGCGCAGCCGCATCCGCCGGTGGCGAAAGGCGTCGGCGACGAGCGGGTGCGGCGCGCCATGCTGCTGATGGAGCAGAATATCGCCGATCCACTGGCGATCGGGGAAATTGCGCGGCAACTTGGCGTTTCGACGCGGCAACTGGAACGGTTATTTGTATCGATCGTGGCGATGCGGCCCGGGGAGTTCTATCGGTCGTTGCGGCTGCGCTATGCACGGTGGCTGCTGGATAATACCAACCGCCAGGTGACGGACATCGCGCTGGATGCCGGGTTTGCGGATTGCGCGCACTTCTCGCGGCAGTTCAAGGCGGCGCACGGGTTTGCACCGTCCGAACGGCGGGGTGCGCATGCGGTGGATGCGATGGAACCGCGGTTGGCGGGGTTTCGGGTGTTTGGGTAGTAGGAAAGGAAGGACTTCTTTTTGAAAAAAGAAGCAAAAACTTTTTTTAATTGTCTCCGCATGCAACGATGTAAGTCTGGAGCTGTGACCGGCCGTCGATGCCACGCTCGGAAACCATAAAATTGGGGTCTGGGGCCTACGGCCCCAGCGGGTCCAGGGCAGAGCCCTGGCCTTCCT
>JAATGE010000049.1 GCA_015654825.1 Rhodospirillales bacterium | reverse complement strand
GCATGTTGAGCTACGCGAAAATCGGCACCTCCACGATGCAGAGCCGTGCGCTCGGCGGTGTCGCCCACGGCACTTACCTGTTCGCGCTTCCCGGCAGCACCGGCGCCGTAAAAGACGGCTGGGACGACATCCTGCGCTGGCAACTGGACTCCCGCCACGGCCCCTGCAACCTGGTAGAACTAATGCCCCGCCTACGCGAGCACCTAAAACCCCCCGGCTAGCCCCGGGATAAAACCGAGCTCGTACCAATCAACAAAAGTTTTTGCTTCTTTTTTCAAAAAGAAGTCCTTCTTCGTTCTAAAGCTGCACATAAACCTCAACCCGCCGATTCTTCTCCCGCCCATCGTCACTATTATTATCCGCCACCGGCAGCTCTGCGCCAAACGCTGCCACCTGCCCCACGCGCAGGCCGCGCTCGGCGAGGCCTGCCGCCACCGCCTCCGCCCGTTTTTTCGACACCGCAAGATTGGCGATCGGGTTCCCCGTATTATCCGCGAACCCGACCAGAATAACCTGGGTCGACGCCGCGTGAACCGAAACGATAAAATTCACCAGGCGATCGAGGTCGCGCTGACCGCGATTGTCGAGCGCCACCGAGTTCGGCTGAAAGCGAAAGTTGGTGGAAAGCCGCGTGGCGCGGCCTACCAGTTGGCGAAACCGGTCCGGCGCCGCTTGGGGAATGGCCGCCGCTTCGGGCTTCACGGTCAGCGGCACGAAGCCGGTCTGTTCGGCGATCGCCTGGCCTTCCGGCGAGAGTGCAAATTCCGTGAACCGCGCCGCCAGCGGGTTGGCGCCGGCGATTGGCGTATAGAGAAACAGCCGCCGCGCCAGCGGATAATCCTCGGTGCCGACGGTCAGGCGGTTCGGCAGCAGCGCCGTCGCGCCGACATCGGCGACCGGAACGGCGCGGGCCGACAGTACATAGGGCAGGCCGATAAATCCGATCGCCGCCGGATCGGCCGCGACGTCATTGGACAATTCGCGGCTGTCCTCGATGCGGCGGGCGTCGGGAACGATCCTGTCGTGGCCGAGCACCAGCGATTTGAACGTGTCGAACGTGCCGGACTTGTCGTCGCGCGCGAACAGATGGATCGCGCCGCCGGTACCGCCGACTTGCGACCAGTTTTTTATGCTGCCGTCGAAGATGTCATGCAGTTGCGCCTTGGTGAGCGCGCTGACTGGGTTCGCCGGATTGACGATGATAGCGATGCCATCGAGCGCCAGCACGTGTTCGTGGCTGGCATCGGTCATATCGCCGGCGGATTTCAGGCTATCGGCCTCGGCCGGCTTGATGCGGCGGGACGCCATGCCTACGTCGGCCGCGCCGCGCGCAAGATCGCTGAAGGCGGTCGCCGAACCATGTGCCGCAACTGTAATGCTCTCGTGCTTTTCGCCGCGTTCGCCGACGATCTTCACTTCGTCCGCCTGCCCGCTTGGAACGATGGTAACGTTGGCGTCGCCGGTGCTGGCGAGGAAAGCCTGGGCGAGGCGGGGACCGAGCACCGCGCCGACCGTGTTCGATCCGGACAGGCGCAGCAATATCGTTTCCGGCGCAGGCGGCGGCACCGGCACGGCCATTGCGGTTTGTTCCGGCGGAGCGGGCGCCGATTGAACCGGCGGGGCGGGCGCCACCGGCGCTATCACCGCGGCGGACGCAGCCGGAACGATTGCCGCGCTGGCGGCCGCTGATTTCGCGGCGCCCGGTGGTGTGGGCGATGCCGGCTTCATGCCAAATTGGGTGTAGGCGACAACACCACCTCCGGCAACAATCAGCGCCACCGCCCCAAATAACGCCGCCGAGCGACCACGCCCGGATGAACCGCCGGCCGGTGGCGCCTTCAGCAGCTTGCCGCATTCGGGGCAAACGAAATCCTGTCCGAGAGCAACCGATATGTCCTGCCGCTTGTCGGCCAATGCGCAATAGTCGAAATTGGTGCAACGTCCGCGTGTGCTGGCCATCTACCCGTCCATCCATAGGTCGCGCGGCACCATGGCGGAATCCGCCGCCCGTCCATCCCGCGCGGCGGTGGACAGGCTGTTCACGTATCTGTGATGTACGCCCCGAGCTATGGTCAAGTTCATCGGAAGCCGGGATTTCGATGCAATATAATGCGCAGTTGCTGCACTGCAGCAGTTGTTGTTTCCAATTCAAATTCATAGTCCTTGCCGCGCGCATGAACCTTGGGCGGCCGCAGCCAGGACGGAGTGCCGGAATAATACGTGATGATATCGTTCTTGCTGGCGTCGGGCCAGAAATCTTCATCCTCCTGTCACATACTCGAACCGCGCGCCAAGGCGCGCGCACTATCCGCGCGTGCGCCATACCGCGCACAGCACAACCGGCGCGGCTTGCCGCCCGCGCGACCACGCGTAAAGTGCGCCATTGAGCAGGGGATGGCGAAGATGGTGGCGACTACGATCGGTCAGGGCAACGTGACCGCGAACGGTGTGCGTTTCGCTTTTCTGGAACAAGGCAGCGGCCCGCTGGCGCTCTGCCTGCACGGATTCCCCGACAGTGCCTGGAGTTTCGCGCCGCTGCTCGCGGCGCTCGCCGACGCCGGCTATCGCGCGGTCGCACCATTCATGCGTGGCTACGCGCCGACCGAAATTCCGTATGACGAGCGCTACCAGACCGCCGTCCTGGGCTACGACGTCATCACGCTGATCGAAGCGCTGGGCGCGCAGGACGCGGTGGTCATCGGGCACGACTGGGGTGCGACAGCCTGCTACGCCGCCGCTGTCATCGCACCGGAATTGATTTCACGCTTGGTCACGCTCGGGGTACCGTACGGCCCCGGCCTCGTCATGCGGCTGATTACCGATCCGGTGCAGCAACGCCGCAGCTGGTACATGTATCTGCTGACCGGCCCGCTCGGCGAGCCCGCACTGGCCTGGAACGATTTCGCCCTGGTGGACCGGCTATGGGCCGATTGGTCGCCCGGTTTCGATCCGGGCGCCGAGTACATGCAGCGGCTAAAGGAAACGTTCCGCCAACCAGGCGTGGCCCTCGCGGCCGCAAGCTATTACAAACACGTTTTCCTGCCGGCGCTGCAGGATGTCGCATTGGTGGATTTGCAGGCGCGGATCGGAACCACACCGATCACCATGCCATCGCTATACCTGCATGGCGCGCAGGATGGCTGCATCGGCGCCGATATAGAGACGGAACGGTCGCTGTTCACAGGGGGCCTCAAGACAATGATCGTACCCGAGGCCGGACACTTCCTGCACCTCGAAAAGCCCGAACTCGTCAACGCTGCGATTCTGCAATTCCTGCAGCACGCGGGCGAGAAAGGCTAGGACCAGGCCAGGGGGCTCTGCCCCCTGGACCCAAGACGGCGTGCCGCCGCTGTCGTACGCGCTGCGCGGCGGGAGTCTTCTGTACGGTCTGGCGAGACGTGGATTTAGCGGCGCGCTCGCAGCCGATGCCAGACCCGGAACAAATAATATGGGGTCTGGGGCCTCAGGCTCCTTCGTGCCCAGCACGCCTTCGGCGTGACCGGTCCAGGGCAGAACCCCGGCCTTACCTATATTCCTCGTCAATCCACCAAGGATAAAACCCAG
>JAATGE010000475.1 GCA_015654825.1 Rhodospirillales bacterium | reverse complement strand
TCCTCCCAAGCGACGACTGTCAACCATGTCTCCGGTCTATTCTGTCAGCTATGTCTCCGGTCCATACAGGCCTCAGGCCCCAGCGGGTCCAGGGCAGAGCCCTGGCCTTTGACAGGTCAAAATTTAAGGCCGTTGGTATAATTCTATCCTAACCCTAAAGCCGCCGAACGACGATATTCCGTTTCGCCAGTTCCGCTTGCACCGAATCGGGGCCGGCCAGATGGCCGGCCCCGATGGCGACGAAGATGTTCGTATGGCCGTTCAGCAACTCCGCGATCCGCAGCGCGAACCGGTGGTTTCGCTGCGTGAAGATCGTGGCATAGAAATCCGGGTCCTGGTCGCGGTCCTTCAGGGTCAGCCGAGCGATCGCGGCCGCGTCGCCGGCGAGCCAGGCTGTTTCGATGCCGCCGAAGTCGCCCGGCCCCCGTGCTGCCTCATCGATCGCATCGCGCAACTGCTTCAGCTGCACCGATTCCGGCGCGTTCGCCAGGTAGCCGATCTGCTGCTCGGCGGTTTCGAAGAACCGTGTCGGCTTGCCGGCCGCCTTTGCGTGCTTGAGCAGCGTGCCTTCGGGGCCGTCGGCGCCGCCGACGAGTGTGCGGGTGGATTGTTCGGTGAGTTGGCAGATTGTCGGCAGCATGGTTGCGAACCACGGGCGGAAATGCGCGACGATGCCCGGGGGCAGGTGGCAGGCCTTGAGCTGTTCACGGAATTTCGCGGCGGTGGCTTGCGGCAATTTGCTCCACAGATCGCTGTCCGGTGCCACGGCGCGGTCCATGATGTTCGGAATCGCCTGTTTTTGCAGCAGGCCGACATCCGCCTCTTCCCATAATTCCTGGCTGTCGGCGAAGGCCGCGGCTATTTTGGGACCGAACCAGACGCCCTGCCTGGGCAGGATGTGCATGGTGCCGAACAGGTAGATTTTAGCGGTGGGGCTTTGCACCAGCCACAAGGCCGGTTCGGCGCGGGCACCGCCGCTCAGCGCCAGCAGCGCGACTGCAACGATTACGAAATATCTCACTGGCCGCGGCCGAGCACCGTGCCGAGTTGCCCGCCGGCTGCCGCGAGGCGCGTGGCTGCTTCGTCGGCGTCCAGGCCGTGCAGCAGCAGAATGGCGAGTTTCGCGCGGCCGCCGGCCTGGGCGAGGGCCGCGCGGGACTGTTCCTCCGACGCACCGGTCAGGCCGCGCACCATGCGCAGCGCGCGGCGGCGCAGCTTTTCGTTGCGCGCCACCATGTCGACCATCTGGCCGCGCCAGACGCGGCCCAGCAACAGCATGATCTGGGTGGAGAGCAGGTTGAGCACGACTTTCTGCGCCGTGCCGGCCTTCATGCGGGTGGAGCCGGCGATCGGTTCGGCGCCCGTATCGAGCAGAATGGCGTGGTCGCACAAATCGAACAGCGGCGCACCGGGCGAGTTGGCGATGCCGATGGTCAGCGCCCAATTCGCCCTCGCCTGGGTGGCGCAGGTCAGCACGTAGGGCGTGGCGCCGCTGGCGGCGAGGGCGATCAGCACGTCGCAATCATTGATCTTGGCGGCGGCCGCGTCCTGTTCGGCGAGGTCGGTGCGGTCCTCGGCGTTTTCTACCGCGTGCGTGAGGGCGGCGGGCCCGCCGGCGAGCAGGAAATGCAGCCGTTCCGATGGCCAATCGAACGTCGGCGCCAGTTCGCTGCCGTCGAGCACGCCGAGGCGGCCGGATGTGCCGGCGCCGCAATAGACCAGCTTGCCGTTGCGGCGCAGCCGGGCGGCGGCGGCTTCGGCCGCGGCGGAAATGGCGGTCAGCGCCGGGCGCACCGCGGCGACGGCCGCCAATTGACCCTCCCACAACGCATTCAGCGCGGTGAGCGTGGGCCAGGCATCCAGGTCGAGTGTGCGCGGATCGGCGTATTCGGTCTGCGGCAGGGCCGCCTGGTCAGACATCGACATTCGAAACGCCGTGCGCGTGTTCCTGAATGAACTGAAAGCGCAGCTCCGGCTTGCGGCCCATCAGGCTTTCGACCATCGTCGCGGTCGCGGCGCGTTCCTCAGCCAACGAAACGACTTTCAGCAATATGCGTTTCGCCGGGTCCATGGTGGTTTCCTTCAGCGCGGCCGCGGGCATTTCGCCCAGGCCCTTGAAGCGGCTGACGTCCACTTTCGAGCCTGCCTTGAACGCGGATTTGATCAGTTTGTCGCGTTCCGCATCGTTCATGGCGTAGACGGATTTGGCCCCGTGGGTCAGCCGGTACAGCGGCGGCTGGGCGAGATAGATGTGCCCGTGGCGGATCAGTTCGGGCAGTTCGCGGTAGAAGAACGTCATCAGCAGGCTGGCAATGTGCGCGCCGTCGACGTCGGCGTCGGTCATGATGATCACCCGGCCGTGGCGCAATTTGTTACGGTCGAATTTATCGCCGGCGCCGCAGCCGAGCGCCTCGATCAGATCCTTGAGCTCCTGGTTCTGGCGCAGTTTCTCGGTGCTGGCGCTGGCAACATTCAGGATTTTTCCGCGCAGCGGCAGCACCGCC
>JAATGE010000579.1 GCA_015654825.1 Rhodospirillales bacterium | reverse complement strand
GTCCGCGCGCGCCGCCTCCTGCGCCCGCAACAACGGCGAGAATTCGCGCCCCACCAAAGCCGCCACGAACAACGCCAGGCGCTGGCGCAACCGTTCCCGCTGTGGACCGTCCAGGAATTCGCTGTCCAGCACTTCCACATGCGGCCGCAGCAGGCTGGCGCCCGGGCGCAGCCGCGCCACCGCGACCCCGTCCCACTGCAAGGTCTGGTCCGGCAGCAAGGAAAAATCGCTATCCGGCGCCGCCTCCAGCAACGCCACGCGGCGCGGCATTTCGGCGCGCAGCGCGCGGCGCGCGGCGCGCTGCACCAGCCGCTTCTCGGCGCCCGCGGTTGCCGGGTCGGCATGAAACTCAAAGCCGGCCACGCGCCCCACCGAATGGCCCTCGACCACCACCTCGCCGCGCGCCGTCACCGCGGAGAGCAGTTCGCCCGCGTTCTCCACCGCCTCCAGCCGCCGCATCAGGTGGGCCGCCCGGCGATCGACGAAGCGCGCCGTCAGCCCGGCATGCAGCGCATCGGAAAGCGCATCCTCCACCTCCCGCGCACGCCCCTGCCAGGCCGCCGCGTCGCGCACCCAGTCGCCGCGCGCCGCGATATAGCTCCACACCCGCACGCCGGCGAGGCGCGCCATCAGCGTATCGATATCGCCGTCCACCCGGCTCAGCGCATCGAATTGCGACGCCAGCCAGTCTTCCGGCAAGGTCTGCCCGCGCGCCAGGTGGCCGAAGATCCGCGCGCACAGCTTGGCATGGCTGTCGTCGGTGATTTTGCGGAAATCCGGCACCTGGCAGGCTTCCCACAGCAACCTTACGCGCCGCCGCCCGAGCGCCAGTACCCGCACGTCGCCGTCGCGCGACAGCGCCTCGAGCGTTTCGAGGTCGCTCGCATCGTAACCGCGCACCAGGCCGGGCCGCGGTGGCGGCAGGGCGAGGCTCGCCAGCAACGCGTCGATGCCGGAAAAATCCAGCGCGTCGTTGCGCCAGGCCAGCGCCTCGAGCGGCTCGAAGACATGCGCCTCCACCGCCTCCGCCATCGCCTCCGGCAATTCCGGGCAGGTCGCCGTAGTACCAAATGTACCGTCGCGCATGCCGCGGCCGGCGCGGCCGGCGATCTGCGCCACCTCCGGCGCCGACAGCCGCCGCGGCCGGCTGCCGTCGAATTTCTGCGAGCCGGCGAAGGCCACATGGTTCACATCCATGTTCAGCCCCATGCCGATCGCGTCGGTCGCGACCAGGAAATCGACCGCGCCTTCCTGGTACAGCGCCACCTGCGCGTTGCGCGTGCGCGGCGACAGCCGCCCCATCACCACGGCACAGCCGCCGCGCCGCCTGCGTATCATTTCTGCAATCGCATATATTTCGCCCGCGCTAAACGCCACGATGGCGGAGCGCGGCGGCAGCTTCGTCAGTTTCGTCGCGCCCGCGAAGGAAAGTTGCGACAGCCGCGGCCTGGTTTCGATCTCCGCTTCCGGCACGAGCTGGCTCAGCAGCGGCCGGATCGTTTCCGCCCCCAAAAACATCGTTTCCACCATGCCGCGCGCATGCATCAGCCGTTCGGTGAACACGTGTCCGCGATCGGGATCGGCGCAGAGCTGGATTTCATCGACCGCGACGAACTCGCAAACCCGGTCCAGCGGCATCGCCTCCGCCGTGCCGGCGAACCAGCGCGCCTCCGGCGGCACGATTTTCTCCTCGCCGGTAATCAGCGCCACGTGGCGCGCGCCCTTCGCCGCCACCATGCGGTCGTAGTTCTCGCGCGCCAGCAGGCGCAGCGGAAACCCGATCATGCCGGAGGCGTGCGCCAGCAGCCGCGTGATGGCCAGATGGGTCTTGCCGGTATTGGTGGGGCCCAGCACGGCGCGCACGCGCGGCGGGAACATTGCCTGGCCAGAGGGTGCGGCCTTGCCGACTCGGAAAACGGCGCCTGACATGCTGTAAGGATTAAGTGCGCCGGCCACGCTTGCAAGCGGCTTCGTCCGTGCCGACGCATGAACACCGGATGGGTGGCGGCACCCGGAAGGTTGGGAGCGCGAACGATTGGCCTGGGCGGCACGCACCCTGGATTGTCTGGCGCCGGCGGGCAGTACGGCACTGCCGGTGTACGCCGTGCGCCCGGCCTGCCTGCCGGGCTTCCTGGAGGGGCTGCCGGCCCGCGCGGCGAACTACCTGCGCGCCAGCTCATTTGTGGCCAAGGCGGGCACCGTCGTGCTGCTGCCGGGCAGCGCCGGCCTGGCCGGCGCGGTGCTGGGCCTCGGCGAAACCGCCGGGCCGCATCCGTTCGGCGCCCTGCCGTTCGCGTTACCCGAACGCACCGTCTGGCGCTTCGCCGGCCCGCTCGACCACCCGCACGATGCGGCGCTCGGCTTCTGCCTCGGCGCCTACCGCTTCGATCACCTGAAGTCCGCGCCGGGCCGCGCACCTTCCTGCCTCGTGCCACCGCCCGGCACCGAGCGGGCGCTGACCATTGCGACCATCACCTGGCTGGTTCGCGATCTCATCAACCTTCCCGCAAACCTCCTGGGCCCCGCGGAACTCGCGGTCGCGGCGGCGGACGCGCTTAGCGCCGCCGGCGCCGAGGTGACC
This sequence comes from Rhodospirillales bacterium, assembly GCA_015654825.1. Lineage (GTDB taxonomy): Bacteria > Pseudomonadota > Alphaproteobacteria > Acetobacterales > Acetobacteraceae > CAJCIS01. The sequence continues at coordinate 2,964 of JAATGE010000579.1, read as the reverse complement.
ATTATGGAGGGAGAACATCTGCACCACGCCTATCCGCTGCTTGCGGCGGTGGGAGAGGGATCGGCGCGCGCGCCACGTGTCGTGAAAGCCACATGGAACGGCGCAAACCGTGGCGCGAATGCAACGGCTCCGTTGCCATTGATATCGCTTTGCGGAAAAGGTGTCTGTTTCGATACGGGTGGTTACGATTTGAAACAACCCGCGTCCATGTTGCGAATGAAAAAAGACATGGGGGGTGCCGCGATCGCGCTCGGCGTCGCGCTGCTGGCAATCGCCGAAAAGCTGCCGGTGCGCCTGGAAGTTCGACTCGGCTGCGTGGAAAACAGCGTTTCCGGCGCCGCGATGCGCCCGCTCGATGTAATCCGTTCGCGTCGCGGGCTGACGGTTTCGATCGGCAATACCGATGCCGAAGGCCGCCTGGTGCTGGCCGATCTGCTGGCCGAGGCATCCGATTCAGCACCGGACCTGTTGCTCGATTTCGCCACCTTGACGGGTGCGGCAAGGGTCGCGCTGGGCCCGGACATCGCCGCGCTGTTCTGCAACGACGATCGGTTGGCAAGTTCGATCGAGACGGCGGCGCGCCTGGCACACGATCCGGTGTGGCGGTTGCCGTTATGGAGCGGCTACGACCATATGCTGGAAGGCACTGGCTGCGATCTGACCAATGTCGCCGACAAGCCGTATGCCGGCGCGGTGGTCGCGGCCCTGTTCCTGCAACGCTTCCTCGCCGCCGGAACGCGCTGGGCGCATTTCGATGTGTATGCGTGGAACGACGCCCTGCGCTCGGGCCGGCCGGAAGGCGGCGAGGCCCAGTCGATGCGTGCGGCATTTGAGTTCATCTGCAGATTTGTTCATCTGGGCGGCAACGACGTTCAGGCGGAACCCTGAGCGCGGGCGCGGGATTTACGATATATTGATGGCCTGCCGTTAAACCTGTTGCAATCTGGCAAAACACTCTCCTTGGCAGGCCGCAATGTTGGCGCGTAGCCGACACTTCGAAACATGAATGGCGGCGCATCTTCGACACTCGCGAAACTCGAATGCCGGCGCGTCGCAAAACTCGCGGAACGCGTGAACTCGCGGCCTGTGATCACGGCGGGAAATCCCGAGCAGGAATCTCGGTTCGCAAGAATATCGCTATCCGATGCGGAAAGTGGTTGCCAGAACCCGGCAACTGGCATCATAAGATACGAATCGTTAGAGAAATTCAGCGGAACGGCCTGGCAATGGGTGTCATGGCGTCAAGCTGAAGTGAGGGGGGTAAAGGAAATCTCGAAAATGAAAGGAAAAGCTACCGTGGCAGCTGCCAATCCAGCTTCCGACCATATGGTTGGCGTACTGCGCGACACCATCGTCGCGCTCGTTCGCCGTGACGGCCCGGATCTCTCGGCCCGTCAACTCGGCGTGTTCCTGACCTGCTACCTCCATGAGGGCGCGCACACCGTGCGCGGCCTGGCGGCAGATCTGAACGTCTCCAAGCCAGCGATCACCCGTGCACTCGACCGCCTCGGCGAACTCGATCTCGCCCGCCGCAAGGTGGACCCGATGGACCGCCGCAGCGTGCTGGTACAGCGCACCCTCAAGGGCGCCGCTTTCCTGCGCGACCTGCGTTCGATCATGACCGAAGCCAATGCCACCTCGCACAAGAGCGAGGCCGAACCGGCACCGGCCAAGCGCGGCCGCGGCCGCGGCTAAAGGACAGGCCTGGGGGATGCGCCGCGCGCGCAGCCCCCGGTCGGCCCCGGACCGACCGATCCCCCACCCGGGATTTCCCCCGAAGCGGGACCCTAACGTCCGCTACTATAAGCGTACACTATATATATAGTACGCGTGTTCAGTGCCTCGGAACGGGCCGGTGTCACCAGGCGGTGATGCCGGCCTGTTTCGCCCTCCGCGCCACATACAGCGCCCACGGCAGCAGCGGCAGCAAGGCCGCGCCGCACGCCACCGGCGCCCCCCAGGCCGCCGCCAGACGGCCAGCCAGCAGCCCACAAACCCCGCCCCACGCCGAGAAACCCCAGTACAGCGCCGAGACCCTCGCCGCCGCCACGCCGCTGCGCTGCGCCACCTGGTACAAATGCCCGCGATGCGCCTGCGTCAGCCGCGCCCCCTGCAGCGCACGCCGCGCCAAAGTAAACGCCACATCGGCCAGGATCGGCAGCAGCGCCAGCGGCACCACGAGGCTCGCCCGCGCATCGCCCGCCGCCAGAACGGAAAAATCGGCGAGCAGAAAGCCGCAAACCTGGCTTCCCACATCGCCCATGAAAATCCGCGCCCGCGGATAGTTGAACGGCAAAAACCCAACAATGCCGGCCGCCAGCGCGCCCGCCGGATAAAACAGCAGATGCGGCGAGGCCGCCGCCGCCAGCAAACACGCCACCAGCGTACAGCCCGCGGCCAACCCGTTCAGGCCATCGATAAAATTGACCGCATTAGTAACAAACAGCAACCACCCCAGCGTCAGCGCAACACCCGCCAGCCCCAGCGGCAACACCCCGGCGCCGGGCAGCGCCACCCCGAACACGACATGGCCGCAGCCCATGACCGCAAGCGCCGCGGCAAGCTGCGCCACGAGCTTCACCGCGAACGGCCAGTTGCGCACATCGTCGACGTAGCTGACGCACGCCAGCGCAAGAACGGCCGCCAGCTCCGTCCAGCCGTCCGCTCCGCGCAACGACCAGATCGTGCCGGCGGCATAAGCCGCAACAATCCCGACGCCCCCGCCCTTCGGCGTCGGCACCGCATGCGACGATCGGTCGACAGGAATATCCAGTGCACCAACCGAAATCATCACGCGCACCAAAACCGCGGACAGCGCGGCCAAGCCCAGGAACAACTGTCCAATCCCCCGTCTCAAGAAAGACCAGGGGCTCTGACCCTGGACCCAGCAGGGGCCTGAGGCCCACGACCACCGGTAGCGCTGCGCGGACCTACATCGTCCCCCCGGCGAAGCCATTGCGGTCC
>JAATGE010000268.1 GCA_015654825.1 Rhodospirillales bacterium | reverse complement strand
GCGCGCCCAGGATGTCCGGCCGGCGGGCGACAAAGCCAACCCCTTCGAAGAATGAGGCGAGGGTCGGCGGCTGCGATGTGACACGCACCCGCGGGGGCAGCCGCATGCTGCACACGGCGGCAAGGGCAAAAGCGGTCGCGCAGGCCGCATACGCCAGCCCGGAGCCGGCGCCGTACAGCAGCCCGCCGAGCGAAGGCCCGGCGATGCTGGCACATTGGAACACCGAGGACGAAAACGCGGCCGCGCGCGGGTAGACGGCCTGCGGTACCAGGCTGGGGAGCAGGGCCTGCAGGCTCGGCGCCTCGAACGCGCGCGCGGTGCCGGTGGCCGCGGCCAGGGCGTAGAGCATCGCCGGCGTGGGCGCATGGACGACCGAAATCACTGCGAGGCCGAGTGCCGCCGCCGCTTCGGCGCTCTGGCAAATCATGGCGATGCGCCGCCGATCCGTGCGGTCCACCACGGTGCCGGCCACGAAAACGAGCAGCAGGAAAGGCGCGAACTGTCCCAGGCCGACCAGTCCGAGCGACCAGGCGCTGTGCGTCAGCGCATACATCTGCCAGCCGAGGATGACGGCCTGCATCTGGTAGCCCAGCGAAGACAGGCCCCGCGCGCCAATCAACGCGGCCAAGCCAGGATTTTTCAACAGGCCTGGCTCAGGCGCGGCATCGTCCATGTGCGTTGGATACTGGGCCGACGCCGCCGCGAACACCCCACTTGCGACGGTACGGACAAATGTCGGCGTATTGGCTTCGCCGACGCAAAAAAAGCGTGGACTTTTCTACAAACTCCAGCCGCCATCCAGCGCGATCATCTGGCCCGTGACATACCCCGCGCGGCTTGACGCCAGGAAAACCGCCATTTCCGCCACCTCCTCCGGCTGGCCGTAGCGTTTGATGGAAAGGGTAGAGAGCACCGCGTCGTGCCAGGCCTGGTCGAAGGCGGTTTGCTTCAGGCGCAGGAACATGCCGGTTTCGATGACGCCGATCGCGATGCCGTTGGCGCGCACCTGGTTGCGCCCCTCCTCTTTCGCGATGCCTTTGATGAGTTGCTGCACGGCGCCCTTCGGGGCCACGGACAGCACATCCTGCGGTGGCCAGCGTAGCAGGCCGGCGGACCCGATATGCACGTAGCAGCCGCCATGCGCGCGCAGATGCGGCAAGGTGGCATATACGATGTTGAAAAAGCCGTTGACGTCGTCGTTGATCACGCGCCGCCATTCCTGCGGCGTGACCTCGGCGATGAAGCGCATTTTGATGTCGTAGCCGGTGGCCACGAATACGGAATGAATGCGCCCATGCTCGGCGGCCAGCGCATCGACCGCCTGTTTCAGGCCCGCGTCGTCGGCGACGTCGCACTGCACCAGTACCGCGTTGCGCCCGGCCTCGCGTACCGAGGTTGCCGCCTGCTCGGCGCCGGCGCGATTGTTGCGGTAGGTAATGGCGACATCGCTGCCCGAGGCGGCTGCGCGCTTGCAGATTGCCTGGCCGACGCCGCCGCTGCCGCCTACGACCAGGGCGATGCCTTCGGGGAATTCGGGGCCGCTGCCCGGGACGCTGTTCATGCGGAGGGTTCCTGTGTCTGAAACGAAAAGCCCGGGGCGGCGCGTCCGAAAGCAGTGGTGCGCGCCGCGCCGCCGGCGTCGACCGACTGCACGTGCAACGAGCTTTGCCGCATGCTGGTTGCGGCAATCCACCAGCGGCCGCCGCGACGTACGTAGGCGTCGTGGTAGATGCCGGCCATGCAGGTCAGCGTGCGCGCGGAAAGATCGATGCCATAGTAAAACACGTCCCACTCGCCCTCGGCGCTGTCGGCACCGGTCAGTGTGATGCGGGGGTTCTCGCCATGGTGCATGTCGAACGCGAGTGGACGCGCGGCGCCGGCGCGGGCGATTGCCATGAAGGCATCGCGGCCCTCGCAGCGCGGCAGACCTTCGAAATCGACGACTACGTCCTCGGCCAGGCAGTCGCGCACATCGTCCGGCCGCTTCAGATCGAGCGCCCGCCAGTAGCGCGCTTTCAGGGTTTCGATTGCCTCGATATCGGCGAGGGCGCGCAGGCGTCGCTGCAGCCCGTCCAGGCGCGCGGAGTTGGACATTCCCCCTCCTTTCCACCGGGCTACCTCCGGTGTCATTGCCGATTTGCGCGGCGGATTGGCTTGCATGGATACGCAAATGCGCTATCCACTGTCAAACACCGTGCCGTTGGGATCAGATGAGGTGCCCTTCGGGTGCCCTGCCGTGGTAGAATTTTGACATGACCGCCGTTGCCTCCGTTCCTGTTCGCATGTCGGGTGACGAGTTCCTGGACTGGGCGTCTGCCCCCGAGGGGCGCCGGCAACTGGTGGATGGTGTGCCCGACGCAACAGCGCCGGCGGGGCTCATTCACGGTGCGCTGCAATCGGAGTTCGGCAGCCTTGTTCGCAACTTCCTGCGCGCCAGCGGCTCCGAATGCACGACGATCATCGCCCCCGGCGTGGTTCCTCGTTCTCTGGCCGAGCATAATATGCGGGTGCCCGATATCGCGGTGACTTGCACCCCGTTCGGCCGGGATGCCCGCGCGCTGATGGAGCCGGTGCTGATCGTGGAAATCCTCTCGCCCAGCAAGCGGGTGGCCACCTGGAGCAATGTGCGGGGCGTGCACCTCGATCCCCAGCATGCGGGATATCGTGGTGTTGCGCAGTGACCGCGTCGCGGCCAGCCTGCTGCGCCGCCACCCGGACGGCACCTGGCCGGAACGGAAGCTGGAAATCGATGAAGGCATGCTGGTGCTGAAGAGCATCGGCTTTGGCCTGCAGTTGCTCGACATATACTCAACGACCGGCCTTTCCGGCACCTGACGGAACCCGGGAGCGGCGCATTTAAAGTCAACGCGGGAGGTCCCCATTGGAAGAAGACCGCTTGGTGCGCCTGGAACAGCAGGTGCGCGCGCTGGAGGATGTCGGCGCGATCAAATCGCTCAAATACCGGTATTTGCGTGGGTGCGATCGCAAGGAGCCGGACGCCGTGCGCGACTGCCTTGATCCTGAGGGCGCGGTGATTGCCTATGAAGGTTTTCCGCGTTTCGAGGATCGCGAGAGTTTTGTGCAGGTCTACCGCGAAATGGGCTGCCGGCCGAACATCATCGACATGCATCATGGCCATAATCCGGAAATCACCCTGACCGGGCCGGACAGCGCCACCGGTCGGTGGGAGCTGTATTTCAACAGTATCGACACGGATGCGGCGACGGTGCTGCAGATGGCGTGCGTCTACGCGGACAGCTACACGCGCAGGCAGGGTCGTTGGTGGATCAGCGAAACATCCACGGTGCGGGCATCGTTCCTGATGCAGCAGCTGCAGCCGGACGGCACGTTGCGTGTATTGGTGATGGGCGAACCGCCCAATGTGCCGTACGGCCAGGCGCCGCCGGACCGTTAGGCGCCGGGTGCAGGGGAGCAGGCATGGAGTATCCGCGAGAGGAAGTTGAGGACGCGATCAGCCGGCTGGCGGCGGCGTTTATCGTTGCGGCCGCGCGGAACGAATGGGCCTGGATCGCCGACGAATTCTATCATGAAAACTGTACATACGCGTGCCCGTATAGCGGCGCCATGCCGGTGGTGGTACATACGCGGGCCGAAATCAGGGCAACCCATTACGGCCGGGACATGGCGGTGGGCTCCGGCTGGGAGGGCTGGAGTTTTCCGATTGTTGGGTGGGCCGTGCAGGGTAATCAGATTATCAGCCACTGGATGAACCGCGGCCCGGGACGGCGCCCGAACGGCGATTATTACGAAACTCATGGTGTGTCGTTCATTACCTATGGCGGCGAGGGGAAGTTCAGTGCCCAGCTTGATCTGTTCGATTTGGCGCACCAGATGCATTTGTGCGGCGAGTTGGAAGATGCGGGCCTGCTGTCGCCAAAGCTGAAGGCGGAATGGGTGGTGCCGATGAAGCGGCGGTTGATTGCGATGTTGGAAAGGCCGGGGGCTTAGCCTGGCAAGCGCCAGGATAGGGACTGTAAAACGAAATTTGTGGGTTGAATTAAAGTGGCTTCGCCGACCAAGGGCTCTGCCCCCTGGACCCCCGTCGGCGTGCCGCCGCTGTCGTTAGCGCTGCGCGGCGGGAGTCCTCTGTACGATCCCGCGAAACCGTGGGTCTGGCCCAGTGGCCCACAGCCGATGCGAGGCTCGGAACAAACAAAATTGGGGTCTGGGGCCTACGGCCCCAGTGGGGTCCTAGGGGCAAAGCCCCTAGCCTTCCTCTCCCTTAGCCAAACTCAAAAACAGAGGCCGCTCCCCACCCCCATCCACCGCCAACCGCGCCCCGCTGATATACGCCGCGAGCGGACTGGCGAGAAACAGCACCGCATCTGCAACGTCCTCGCCACTGCCCATGCGGGCCAGCGGCAGCATCGCCCCGACGCGGGCCAGGCCGGCCGCGCCGCCGTAATGGGCGTCGGCCGCTTCCGTCGCGATCAGCCCGGCCACTACCGCGTTCACCCGCACTTTCGGGCCCCATTCCATGGCCAGGCTCTGTGTCAAATTCAGCAGGCCCGCCTTTGCCGCGCCGTAAGCGGCGGTGCCGGGCGAGGGCCGGGTGCCGGATATGCTGGCGATGTTGATGATGGCGCCACCCTCAGGCTGAACTTGCATGATCCGGTTCGCGGCCGTCGCCACGTGCAACGGTGCCAGCAGGTTCAGCGCAATGATCGACTCCGAAAAACGCGGCGATGCTGCTGCGGCCGCCACTTCCGGCGAACCGCCGGCGTTGTTGACGACGATATCCAGCCGCCCGTGCCGCGCCGCGACCCCGGTCACCAGGTCGGCCACCTGGGCGGCATTGCGCACGTCGCACGCGATGCAGTCAGGATCGTCGGAAGGCGCGGTGCGTGCGCAGGTCACCACCGTGCAGCCGGCGGCACGCAGCCGCGCCGCGATGGCGCGCCCGATGCCGCGGGTGCCCCCGGTGACCAGGGCAACGGCACCGGGCAAGCGAATGTCGGCCGGCATGTGCATTGTCTCCTTGGTCGGGGCGCTACTGGCGCAATTGCCTGTTTGCGTATCATATGGGGGCCATGGAAATGCAAACCGACGGTCCTGCCAACCTGCCGCAAGTGCTTGCGCACGCGGCGCGGGCTTTCGGTGATGATCCCGCGGTCGTGGACGGCGCCGCAAGGGTGAGTTTCGCCGAGTTGGAGGCGCATGCCCTGCAAGCGGCCGCGGCGTTTTTGCGTGGCGGCATCGGCAGTGGCGAGCGCGTCGCGATCTGGGCGCCGAACAGTTGGCAATGGATCGTCGCGTGCCTCGGCGCGCAGGCGGCCGGGGCCGCCATTGTGCCGCTGAATACCAGGCTGAAAGGCGCCGAAGCAGCCTATATCCTGAACCGCAGCCGCGCTTGCTGCCTGATTTCCGCAGGGCATTTCCTCAACACCGACTATGCCGCGCTGCTGGAAGGGCACGTGCTGCCATACCTGCACCGACATGTGCGTATCGATGCCGACTGGGCCGATTTCATCGCGACGGGCACGGACTTGGGCGCCGCGCGCGATGCGGCCGCGAAAATTGCAGCGGACGACCCCAGCGACATCATGTTCACCTCTGGAACGACAGGACACCCGAAGGGTGTGGTGGCCACGCATGCGCAAACGGTGCGGGTGTTTCGCGTGTGGGCGGAACGGGTAGGGCTGCGCCGGCATGATCGCTATTTGATCGTCAATCCGTTCTTCCACAGTTTCGGTTATAAGGCCGGGTGGCTGGCCTGCCTGCTGACCGGCGCTACCGCGTACCCGATGGCCGTGCTGAATGTTGCCGAAGCGGCGGCACTTGTCGCGGCGGAGAAAATCACCGTGCTGCCCGGGCCGCCCACGTTGTTTGTCTCGCTGTTGCAGGACTCCGCGTTGTCTGCTTCAGGGTGGGCGCCGCTCGGCTCGCTGCGCGTTGCGGTGACCGGGGCGGCTAGCGTGCCACCTGAGCTGATAGCGCGCATGCGCACCGATCTGC
>JAATGE010000171.1 GCA_015654825.1 Rhodospirillales bacterium | reverse complement strand
ACGGCGATCGGGGCCTCGCTGGACCTCGATTTAAGGACGGTGGGCTTACGGCCTGCCGATCGCATCGCGGGGCTGGAGGCCTCCAGCCCCGCAACGCACTCACTATTGCACCAATCAATGACACAAGGGGGCGGAGCCCCTTGCCTTAGTAGCGCATCAGCACCGGTAGGTCGGCGTACGCCAACATGTGCTTCGTGACGCCGCCGAGGATGGGCCCGAACAGCATCGGATGGGCGAATGCGCCCAGCACCAGCAGGTCTGCGTCCAGTTCGTGGGCGCGGGCGAGCAGCGCTTCGCCGAACGCGCGCTGACCGCTCATCGGCAGCACATGGAGGGTTGCCGCCACACTGTGCTCCGCGAAGATCGGCGGCAGCGCGGGCGGTGTTTCCCAGCGTTTGGCCCCGGCCATGACGTGAATTTCGGCGGCACCGCCGAGCCAGTGCAACGCGGCCAGCACGGCCTGTGTCGTGCGGGTGTCGTTGCGCCATGCCACGGCGACGCGCTGGCCGAGGCCAGCGGGCGAGGCTTCCTCCGGGACCACCAGCACTGGCCGGCCGGTATCGAACAGGGCGGCGTGAACGGCACGGCGTTCCGGCTCACCTCCTTTGGTGGCGGGCCGCTGCAGCACGATAAGGTCGGAGCGCTCGCCCCATTCGTCCACGAGCTGGTCGGTCCAGCCTTCGAGCTCCACCCATTCGGCCGCCTGGCTGGTCGCTTCGGGGCGGCTGGCCCAGTCATGAAAGGCGGCCTGCAGCTCGGCGATGCGGGCCGTTTCAGCGGCACGGGCCTCCGCGTCGTCGGGAAAGCTCAGGAACCCCTCGGTCGCGGTGACCATGTCGATCGGCGGCGTGCGGATCGCGAGGACGTTGATGCGCGTCGCGCCCATCAGCTGGGCCGCGCGCCGGGCCGCCGCGAGTACATTCGGCGCCGCGGCCGGCCGATCCAGAAGCGCCAGGATGACCCCTGACATGCCAGCTACCTCGCTGTGCGCACGATCCGGCCGCGCCGGAAATCAACATACGCGAGGGTTCCGCGGGATGCCACTTTCGGTTGCGGCATCAGCGCCGGGCGGACGCACGGCAGGCGCCGCGCTTTGTGCAACGCAATGTCGATTTTTATCGTAATTTGGCGCAATGCGTGTCTTAATAGCGTATTCGGTTCGAATCCTGGGAGCCCCGATCCTGGGAAACGAAGGGCCGGGCGGAATTTAGTCTGCCCGGCCCACCTTCGCGGCCCGCCTTCGCGGCCCGCCCGCGCGCCCGGGCATTTCCACCGCCATCGCCGGTCTGGTATAAGGCCAGGCCCAACCGGGAGCCGAATATGCTGAGTCGCGTTGCCTTTGCCGCCGCCGCCGCTGTCTACCTGACGCTGGCCGTCGCCCCCGCCTATGCCGAGACGCAGCAGGAGAAGCAGGCGGAGGCGCAGGCCGATGCCGAGGAGCGGGCGAAGCGCGCGGAAGCCGAAAAGGAACAGAAGTCGAAGGAGCCGCCCGCCGCGATCCCGGGCGCCGAATCGAGCGGCGAGGCCGCGCCGGCCAGCAAGAACGCGGCGGAAATGTCGCCCAACGACGCCCTGTTCGATGCCATCAACCGTGGCGACTCGCCGGCCGCCCGCGACGCCATGAACCGTGGCGCCCAGCTCGACGCGAAGAACGTGCTCGGGCAGACGCCGATCGATGCGGCGATCGAAGCGAACCGCAACGATATCACATTCCTGCTGCTCTCGTTGCGTAGTGCGGCCGGTAACGGTGCGCGCCCGACGCAGAAGCCGCCGGTGCAGCAGGCGTCCGCGCATGGCGGGCACCTGAAAGCCAGCCACGCCATAGCGCAGGCGACACGCAGCGCCGACCGCGGCACGCCGAACCCGGCGGTCGGCTTTAACGGTTTCTGAGCCCGGCGTGGCCGGCAAGGCCTGGGACCCCAACCGCAGCCATATTCGCGTCATGCTGCGCGGCGTGCGCACGGAGGCGCATGTCGGCCGCCACGCCTGGGAGCGCCACGCGGAACGCCCGACCAGGCTGATCGTGGACGTTGACCTGCTGGCGCCGACCGACGGGGCCACGGTGCCGCTGATCGATTACGACGTGGTGCGCGACGCGCTGAAATCCTGGCCCGGCCAACCACACACCGAGCTACTGGAGACGCTGGCGGAGCAGATCGTGACGCTCTGCTTTTCCATTCCCGCCGTGCAGGCCTGCCGGGTTGCGGTGCGAAAGCCGGATATCTTCAACGAGGCGGACTCCGCCGGCATCGAAATATTTCGCGTCCGCCAGGCATGAAGGGCGTGGCGCTCGTCACCGGCGCCGCGCGGCGCATCGGTGCGGCCGTGGCGCGCACGCTGGCCGCCGACGGCTACGCGGTGGGAGTTCACTATCATGCCTCCGCCACGGCGGCGGAGGCGCTGGTGCAGGAATTGCGTGCTGCGGGCGCGCGCGCGGCGGCGCTGCCGGCCGACCTCGGCGACCGCGCGGCGACGCGTGGCCTGGTTGATGCGTGCCGGCTGGCGCTTGGTCCCGGTACCGTGCTGATCAACAATGCCGCCGGATTCCGTTATGATACGGCAAGTGGTTTTTCCGATGCCGACCTGGATTTTCATATGCGGCCGAATTTGGAGGCGCCGCTGATCCTGGCGCAGGAATTCGCCCGCGCGCTGGGCGCCGCACCGGGCGCCATCGTCAATTTCCTGGACCACAAGGTCACTTCGCTGAACCCGGATTTCTTCACCTACACGGTGGCCAAGATCGGGCTCGCCGGCGCCACGCGAACGCTGGCGATGTCGTTCGGCGGGCGCATTCGTGTCAACGGGGTGGCGCCGGGCATCGCGCTCGCCAGCGGCAAGCAGAGCGAGAAAGGGTTTGCGCACGCATGGTCCGCGCCGCCGCTGGGGCGCAGCGTAACGCCGGAGGAACTCGCGACCGCGGTGCTGTTCATTCTGGCGACGCCGTCGCTGAACGGGCAGACACTGGTGCTCGATGGTGGCGAAAGCCTGCTGGGCCGGCCGCGCGATGTCGCGTTCGACCCGTCGGTGGCGCCGGGGTAGGGGGACATAGGCCATGGACTCTGCCCTGTGGGCGCTAAGTTGAGGTCAGAAAGGCCAGGGCTCTGCCCTGGACCCGCTGGGGACAAGTCCCCAGACCCCAATTTCATTTGTTTCGAGACCAGCGTTGACATCGAGCCAGTTGGTGGCGCGTGGCAGCCGGCACCGATCGAGCAGAAGGCTCCCGCCGCGCAGCGCATGCGACAGCGGCGGCACGCCGTCGGGGGTCCAGGGGGCGGAGCCCCTGGTCGGCGAAGCCACGCCGCTACCTCTGGCAACGGATCCCGCCATTCCTTGACGCCCGGCGCTCGGCGGGACCACCGTGGCGGTCGAAAATGGCGGGCGCGGATTCGCATGGGGCTGGGGCGGGTTTGGCTGGTTGGGGCGTTGCTGATGCCGTTGGCGCTGGCCGGCTGCGGCGGCGACGAGCCGCCGCCCGAAATCTTCCAGCCGCTGCACTATGAATACCTGACCAGGCTGCGGCTGAATGTCGGCAGCGTGGAGGTGCAGGACCACAGCGCTTCCTTGGGCGACGACGATGTTTCGGGGCAGGCGCCGACGCCGCCGTCGATCGCATTGAGCCAGATGGCGCACGACCGGCTGTTCGCAGCGGGCCTGACCGGCCAGGCGATTTTCGTTATCGACCAGGCCTCCATCGTGCGTGGACCGAGCGGCGTGCTGGACGGGCAGATGGCGGTGCACCTGGAGGTGACGACCACTGGCGGCACGCGCGCCGGCTATGCCGAGGCGCGGGTTTCGCGACAGCATATTCCGGGGTCGGAGGAGGAAAATCTCCGCAGCGTGCTTTACGACATGACGAAGCAGATGATGTCGGACATGAACGTGGAACTGGAGTTTCAGATCCGGCACTCGATGTCCGACTGGCTGGTCGCCGGCAATGACGTGCCTTCGCGGGTGACCGTGGCGCCGCTACAGGCGCCGACCCCGCCGCCGGGGTCACCGGATATGAGTATTCCGGGCGTTGTGATGGCGCCCGACCCCGGCACTGCCGCTCCGCCGGAACCGGCGCCGGCACAGCTCTCCCCGGCGCCCGGGTTTCTGCACCTCCCGCCGGGCACGCCGCCCTGAGCAGGTCGCCAGGGGGAAGCGGGTCGAGACAATTCGGACAACGGGCACTGGCGGTTGTCGCCGGCGAGCGCCAGGATCGGACGCGATGCGAATAGGCGCCCACAGAATTCTGCACGGTGATTGCCTGCAGGTGATGCACGGGCTGGCGGCGGCCTCGTTCGACGTTGTTGTGACATCGCCGCCGTACAATCTCGATCTCGCTTACAACGCCTACCAGGACAGCCGGACGGAAGCGGAATATCTCGGCTGGATGGTGCGGGTGTGCACCGAGGTCAAGCGCGTGCTGGCGGCGGATGGCTCGTTTTTCCTGAATATATCGGGATCGAACAGCCGGCCGTGGCTGCCGTTCGAACTGATCGTGCTGCTGCGGCCGCTGTTCGTTTTGCAAAATCACATTACCTGGATCAAGTCGATCGCCACCGGCCGCGAGAGCGTCGGGCACTACAAGCCGCTGGCCGGCATGCGGTTCCTGAACCACAACCATGAGCACGTGTTTCACCTGACGCACCGCGGCGATGTGAAGCTGGACCGGCTTTCGGTCGGCGTTCCATTCAAGGACAAATCCAACATCGCGCGGCGCGGCCACACGCGCGATCTGCGCTGCCGCGGCAATACCTGGTTCATTCCCTATCGGACGGTGCAGGCACGCTCGGAAAAGTTCAATCATCCCGGAACGTTTCCGGTCGACCTGCCGCGCTGGTGCATCCGGCTGCACGGCCGCGCGGGGGCCTCGGTGCTGGACCCGTTCATGGGCACCGGCACGACGCTGGTGGCGGCGGCGCTGGAAGGCGCCACCGGTTGCGGTATCGATCTGGATCCGGCCTATGTCGCGACCGCGACGGAGCGCCTCGCGGCGGCGCTGGATCAGACCGCGAGCGCGAACAGCCAGATCACGGTGACGAAGCCGACCATCCAGACCAGGGAACGCAAGGTCGCGACGTTGGCCAGGTAGCACGCCGTGTAGGCCAGGCGGGCGGCGACGAATACCGCCGCGAGCGTATCGATGCGGCCCTGCGGCGCATGCGAGATTTCCGCGAGGATCACCGCGACCGCGAACGGTGCGAAGGCCTCGAAATGATTCTGGTGCGCCCAGTTGGCGCGCGCGCGCCAGCCACTCAATGCCGCGAGAGAGACGCGCGGTTTGGTGTTCGCGTAGCCGGGCATCGCATTTGCCCCGCCCCCGGGGGCGTAGTGCAGTGCCGCCGCACTTAATACCTT
>JAATGE010000180.1 GCA_015654825.1 Rhodospirillales bacterium | reverse complement strand
TTCCACGTCGATACCTCTGTTGTCGTATAGGTCGCGGGTGTCGAGGTTTTATTAGGAGGACGAGGAAGTGATGGTGCCGAAACCGAAATCCGCGGTCAGGGTCAGCGCGGCGAGGTCGGTTTTGGTGGTGGCCGGGTTGATGGGAATGCGCCGGTGGGTGACGTAGTCGGCGCCGGGAAATTCGAAGTTGAAGCCGTTCGATGTGTCGACCTGATGCTGGTAGCTGAGCTCGGCCGAAATGTCGTCGGTGGCATGCCACAAGGCGTCGCCGCGGACGAACCAGACGTTGCTGCTGTTGATGCCGTGGTCCGTTGTGGTGACGAAGGGGCTGTTGATCGGGTCGCCGGGCTGGGCGAGGATCGGCTGCGCGGTCATCGGCAGGTTGCCGGGCTGATTGAAGACGACGGCGTTGTCGCCGTCGATGAAGCCGGCCTCGCGGTCGTAGCCGGCGTTCAGGCGGACCGCCAGTTTGTCGGTGAGCGGAATGTTCACCATGAGGTCGCCGCCCGAATTGGGCTGGCTTGCGCGGTCGGTGCCGGACAGGGTGCCGTCGAGCTGGTAGTCGAAGCCTGCGGGGTCCGGTTTATTGTGGATGGTTCGGACGGTGCCGCCGACTGAATCGGCGCCGAACAACGTGCCCTGCGGGCCGCGCAGGATTTCGACGCGCTGAATGTCGGTCAGCTTCAGGTTGGTGAAGAGCGGCGTTTCGTCGATATAGTTGGAGACGGTGGAGCCGGCGAGATTGGGAAATTCGCTTTCGCCGACGCCGATATCCTGCGTGGTGATACCGCGGATGATGAAGGCGTTGTTGATGTTGGAGGCGCGCTCGCCGTAATCGGCGGCCTGCAGGCCGACTACCGAATTGCGCAGCCCGGCGAGGTCCTTGATGCCGTCACGCTGCAATGTAACGCCGGAAATGGCGGTGATGTTGTAGGGGATCTTGTTGACGTTTTCGCTGCGTCTTGTGGCGGTAACGACGATTTCTTCGGTTTTGGGCGGCGGTTTGGAAGGTTCGCCGGCGGGCGGCGCGGTGGCGGATGCGGGGGGCGCGGGCTGAGCGGCGGATGGGCCGGCGAGTGCCGCGACGCCGAAAGTTGCCAGCGCGGTGCCGAGTGCGAGCTGGGCCCTCGTCATGCCCCGACGGTCCTTCGACACTCGTCGGCGCGGCGCGCTGCTTGCAAGTTCATGATTCCCCCGCTGGCACGATCGTGCTCAATTCCCCATGGGCCAAGCCAATCGCAGCAACTGGACACTTGTCAAGTTTAATTCGGGCGGCGGGAGCAGTTTGTGGTGGCGGCGTGTCGTTCGGCGGCGGGCACAGGATTTGCGCCGCGATCGATGACGGATGCTTGCCGAGCGCACTGAACTATTGTACAGTAGCGGCGTCGGTCCGGCTGCCGTCGGCGGTGGCGGAGACGCGTTCAGGAGGCTGCCCCCATGCGTGCGCAATCGCTTGCCCTGGCCGATCGCCCGTCCGTTGCCGATGCGGAGGCGGAGGCCGACCGGCTGAGCCTGCCGGCGTGGATTTATGGCGATGCGGAATTCCTGGCGGCGGAGCGCGAGCGGGTGTTTCGTCCGTCGTGGCAGGTGGTGTGCCACCTGAGCGACATCCCGGTGCCGGGGCGCTACCACACGCTGGATTTTCTCGGAGAAACGATTTTTGTGGTGCGCGGGGCCGATTTGGAGCCGCGCGCGTTCTACAATGTGTGCCGGCACCGGGCGGCGCGGCTGCTGGATGGCGCGACCGGGCAGTGCGGCAGCCGGATCGTTTGTCCATATCATGCCTGGACCTATGGGCTGGATGGCCGGCTGATCGGCTTGCCGGAGCGGCAGGAATTCTCGCACATGGACCAGTCGCGACATGGGCTGGTGCCGCTGGAGGTGGAGGTCTATCGCGGCTTCGTGTTCGTGCGCATGGAGGGGGATGGCCCGCGTGTCGCCGAAATGATGGCGCCTTACGATGCGGAACTGGCGCCGTACCGGCTGGAGGAGCTGGTGCCGCTGGGGCGGGTGACGTTGCGCGAGCGGGCGGTGAACTGGAAGAATGTCGGGGACAATTATTCCGATGCGCTGCATATCGGGGTGGCCCATCCGGGGCTGACGCGGCTGTTCGGCAAGGGCTACGGCGTGGAGTCGCGTGGCTGGGTGGACAAGATGTGGGGCGGGCTGCTCGATGAGCCGTCGGCCAACCTGTCCGAGCGGCTGTATCAGAAGTATTTGCCGGACGTGGAGTATTTGCCGCCGGAGCGGAAGCGGTTGTGGAGCTACTACAAATTGTGGCCGAACATTGCGTTCGATGTGTATCCGGACCAGATCGATTTCATGCAGAGCATTCCGATGTCGCCGACGCGGACGGTGATCCGGGAGATCGCGTATGTTCTGCCGGACCAGCGGCGGGCGATGCGTGCGGTGCGGTATCTGAACTGGCGTATCAACCGGCTGGTCAGCCTGGAGGACAAGGCGCTGATCGAGCGGGTGCAGCACGGCATGGCGTCGCGCAGCTACACGGTGGGGCCGCTGGGCGACAGTGAAGTAAGCCTCAAGAGTTTTGGGCGCCGGATGCGCGAACTGATACCGCAGGCGGCGCTGCACCGGCCCCCTTCCCCGGGTTGGTTCCGCAGCAACTAAGCCGAGCGTTCGCCCCCCGGTGTGATTCGGTCTAGATTGGACGGGGTCTGGGGCCTACGGCCCCAGTGGGGGTGCAGGGGGCAGAGCCCCCTGGCCTTCTTATGATCATCAGGAGTTCCCCCGTGGCATCGAACAAGGCTGTGATCATAGGCGGCGGCCATAACGGGCTGGTGTGTGCGTTCTACCTGGCGCGGGCCGGGATGCGGGTGACGGTTTGCGAGCGGCGCGGCGTGGTGGGCGGCGCCGCGGTGACCGAGGAATTCCATCCGGGATTTAGGAACTCCGTTGCGAGCTACACGGTCAGCCTGCTGAACCAGCGGGTGATCGACGACATGGATCTGCATGCGCACGGACTGCGGATCGTGGAGCGGCCGTTCGCGAATTTCCTGCCGACGCAGGATAGGCGCTACCTGAAGATGGGTGGCGGCCTGGAGCGAACGCAGGCCGAGGTGGCGAAGTTCTCGGCGCGCGATGCCGAAACGTTGCCGCGTTATTATGCGATGCTCGATGAGGTCGGCGATGTGCTGCGCGGCCTTGCGATGCAGACGCCGCCGAACCAGGCCGATGGCGTGTGGGGCCTGCCGCGGGCGTTGCGGCAGGGTAATGTCCTGCGGCGCCTGGCGCAGCCGCAGCAGCGCGACGTGCTGGACCTGTTCACGAAGAGCGCGCGCGACATGCTCGATGCGTGGTTCGAGAGCGACGAAATCAAGGCGGCGTTTGGTTTCGATGCCATCGTGGGCAACTACGCGAGCCCGGATACGCCGGGTTCGGCGTATGTGCTGCTGCATCACACGTTTGGCGGGGTGAACGGCAAGAAAGGCAATTGGGGCCACGCGATCGGCGGCATGGGGGCGATTACGCAGGCGATGGCGCGGGCGTGCAGCGGTGCCGGGGTGGAGATCAGGCTCGATGCGCCGGTGCGGCAGGTGCTGGTCGGCAATGGCCGGGCGGAGGGTGTTCTGCTGGAGGATGGAAGCCAGATCGATGCGCCGATCGTGGTTTCCAACCTCAATCCGCGGCTGCTGTTTCAGCGGCTCATCGAGCCGGCGGCGCTGGATGCCGATTTTCGTCGTCGCATCGCGGCCTACAAGTGCGGATCGGGCACCTTCCGGATGAATGTGGCGCTGTCCGAACTGCCGGATTTTTCGT
>JAATGE010000231.1 GCA_015654825.1 Rhodospirillales bacterium | reverse complement strand
GGGCAGAGCCCCTGGCCTTTACCAACCTATCCGAACACCACATGCAATTCCCGCGGCACCCGCATCATGCACCCGCGTATCTGCGCCCGCGGCCTATCGGGATCAAACCGCAAATCCGGAATATTATCCAGGATCGCATTCAGTGCGCGTGTCATTTCTACTCGCGCCAGATGCAGACCGACGCACATATGCGGCCCCCGCGCAAACGAGAAATGTGGCTTCTTCGCCCGAAAGATATCGAACCGATCGGGATTTTCCCAAACCGCTGGGTCACGGTTCGCCGCCCCCGACACGATGTCCAGCAGCGACCCCGCCGGAATCGCCACGCCGCCCAGCACGATATCCTCGGCCGCCATGCGCAGCGCGACCACCACCGGCCCATCCCATCGCAAGGCTTCCTCGATCGCCTGCGCGATAAGTCCGCGATCCGCGCGGATCGCCGCGAGCTGATCGGGATTTTCCAGCAGCGCCGTCAGCAGCACGCTGGTGCCGCGATAGGTGGTATCCCCCGCCGCATTCATCAATTGGCGCAGGAACGATACCAAAACGTCTTCCGGCAGGTAGTCTCCCTCCATTTCGGTCAAAGCCAACAGGCTGATCAGATCCTCGCCCGGCTTCTCGCGGCGCGCGGCGATCAGATCGCGGAAATAGACCCCGAGCTTTTCGCCGGCTTCGATCGCCTTGTCGCTATTGACGTAATCGGTCTGCCCAATGGCCAGACGCTGAAAAACCTGCACGTCCTCGCGCGGCAAATCCAGTTGCCGGTAAATCACCTCGAACGGATAACGCAGCGTGAACTCCTCGATCAGTTCCGCCCGAAACCGCGGCAGGAACAATCCCATCAATTCCCGCACCACGGGATCGACGATTGTGTCCCCCCAGCTCTTCACGTACTGCGGCAGGAAGATCCGCTGAAAAATGCGCTGCCATCTCGCGTGCTCCGGATTGTCCATCGTGCTGATGGAGCGCCCGAACGTGACCCCGAGATTGAATTTGTAAGCCGCATTCGAAAAACGTGCCGTATCGGTAAAGCTGGCGACAATCTCGTCCGTGCCGACGACGGTAAAAGTCCTGCGGTCCGGCATCAGTGCGTCCGGCAACCCCATCATGCTGCGATAGCTGCCCTCGTGCACCGGCCCGGCGCGCCGCAGCTCGGCGATCATAGGGTACGGATCGACATGATCGCCGAAATTCACATCGTCGGAGGCGAATGGATTGTAGTCGGCATCGTTAAAATCCTGAATTCGAACGGTTGCGGTCATAAGCGTCGCTCCCTGCACTGATCGCCGCCGGCGCTATATTTCAGCATTGCCCGAGCGCGAAGTCGTGTTCCGTATCCAGCGCCCGCGTCAGCATGCGCGCCAGCGCCTCGACAATTTCGCTCCGCGCCGGCGCGCCATCGGGAAACAGCCAGTCGTTCAACAACACGGAGGCAACGACCATGCCGAAACCCAGGCGCACCGAAAGCTCCGGCGACACATCCTCCCTGCCGCCCGCCGCACGCTGCAACGCCCGCACCTGCGCCGCCGCAGCGGAAAAATAGCTGCGCAGCCCATCGAACTTGTCCGCCGACCCATTGCCGGTGCGCTTTGCCGTCAGCGCACCCACCAACGCCCGGTTCTCATCGAGAAACGCCAGCAGCTCGGCGATAAACATTTCGGCGTTCCGCACCCGCTTCGCATAACTATCCTGCGACGGTTGCGACTGCAGAAACCTCCCCATCAACCGATCGAACGGCGCGAACACCACCTGGTCGAACAACGCGGCCTTGCTGTTAAAATAGCGAAACAGCAGCGTTTCGCTCACCGAGGCAAGCTGCGCGATTTCACGCGTCGTCGCACCCTCATATCCATGTGCCGCGAATGCTGCCCGCGCCGCCTCCACGATGCGCGTTTCAACCTCCGCCTTGCTGCGCCGCCGCCTAGGTTCCGGCATGGCCGCGCGCGTCCTGCGCAATCAATTCCGCCGCGCGCCACGCCGCCGCCATGATCGGCCCGTTCGTATTGGCCGAGACCATGGCAGGCATGATCGACCCATCCACCACGCGCAGCCCGCTCACACCCTTTACCCGCAGCCTTTCATCCAACACCGCATCGTTAAACGATCCCATCCGGCACGTTCCGCACGCGTGATACCCCGCCTGGCCACGCCGCCTGAACGCATCGATGATGTCCTCATCGCCTTGCAGCGCGGCACCCGGCGCCGTCTCCTCCGCGATCAGCGCCGCAATCGCCGGCTGCGCGACCCAATCCCGCATCAGCCGGAACATTCGCACCGTCACCTCCCGGTCGTACGGATCGCTCAAATATCCTGGCCGGATCGTCAAGGCCGCCGCGGGATCGGCCGACGCAATCTGCACCGATCCCTCGCTGCGCGACCGCAGCGGATAACCGAACAAATGCATGCCATGCATTGCGCTGGTCGCAACCCCACCCGATTGCGTCACCGAAAGCGAGTAGGGCGCCATCAGTATCTCCGCATCCGGTGTCGGCAAATCCGGCCGCGTGCGAACGAAAGCACCTACCTCGTAACCACCTTCCGCCATCGGCCCGGAGCGCGTCAGATAATATCGCGCCACGTTGCGTGCCAGCCGCAGCCCACGAAACTCCGCGTTCCGGCTGATCGGCCGCGCCAGCCGGTATTCCATCATCAGCAGCCGGTGTTCCAGCATGTGCGCGCCGACACCCGGGCTATCCTGCAGCACCTCCACCCCCACGGCCTGCAAATGCCCGCCGGCGCCAATGCCGGAAAGCTGCAGCAATTTCGGGCTCAGCAGCGCACCGGCCGAAACGATAATTTCACCGCCACAATCAAATCGCCGCCGCTCCCCCTGCACCAGAGCCACCACCCCGACGGCGCGCCTGCCGCGAAACACCACGCGCTCCACCAGCGCTCCGGTCACCACCGAAAGATTGCGCCGCGCCCGCGCCGGCGTCAGAAACGCCGTCGCCGCACTCACGCGCCGCCCGGCAAAAATCGTTTGCGTCGCATACCCGACCCCGCCCTGCTCCACGCCGTTCAGGTCGGCCACCCTCGGCAATCCCATCTGTTGCCCGGCAAGAACAAACGCCTCCGTCAACTCGCTCCGGTGCGCACTGGCGGAAACGCGAAGCGGTCCACCGCCAGCCTGCCGCTCCATGGCGGCAAATGCCCGCCCCATTTCCGCCCACCCCCAGCCGCGCGCCCCCAGCGCCTCCCACCCGTCATAATCCTCCGGCTGCCCGCGGAAATACATCATGCCGTTGACCGACGAAGAACCGCCCAGCACACGCCCGCGGATCCAGTGCTCCACCGGAATATCGCCCTGCGCCTCGGTCTGGAAAAACCACACATGCCGGGGATCGCTGAAAAGCCGAGCCATACCCTTGGGCATATGAATGAACGGGCTGCTATCCGCCGGCCCCGCCTCCAGCAACAGCACCTTGTTCGCGGAATTGACGCTGAGCCGTTCCGCCAGCACGCACCCCGCGGAACCCGCCCCGACAATAATATAGTCCCACTCGCTCATCACAGCGCCGCACGGATCGTATCGCCAATGATCGTGCGGCTGTCTTCGGCGATATCCCGCGTATCGAACATCCGGTTATGGCAGAACGCCACGGCAACCCGGCTATCGGGATCGGCCCACCCGATCGATCCGCCCATGCCCGGATGGCACAGCGCCCGCATATTCCGCGGCGCGCTCACCGGCGGCAGCGCATCGCCGCCCAGCCAGAATCCGGACCACGCGATCGGCACCACCATGCCGAAAAACACCGGGTCCGCATCGTCGAAATGCGGCCGCGGCGCCGCGAACGATGCCACCCTCTCCGCCGACAGCAACCGCACGCCGCCCAGCGTTCCCCCATTCGCCAGCATCGCCCAGAACCGCGCCTCGCTCCGCGCATTGAAAATGCCGCCCACCGCCGGAATGCACGCGCGCCGCACATAAGGCCGCTCGAACGGATCCGGCATCAGATCCACCTGCAGCGGCGTCGCCTCGCGCATCACATTGCCGTCCGGCGCTACATACACCGCCGCGTCATCGAGTTTTGCCACGCGTGGCTCAGCATCATCGGGAATTCCCAGCCACAGGTCGCTGGCCCCGATCGGCGCCGCGATCTCCTGCGCCACAAAATCCCGGAACGGCCGCCGTTGCGGATCCGTGCGCCGAACCACCTCCCCCAGGATCCAGCCAAACGTCATTGCCTGATACGAAGACCGCGATCCCGCCGGATAACTCGGTGCCATTTCGGCAATCCGCCGCGTCACCCATTCCCAGTTCGTCATCAATTCCGGGGTCACATCCGGCGGCATGCGCAGCACGCCCGAAACATGCGACAATACCTGCCGCACCGTAACGTCCGCCTTGCCCGCGGCACCGAACTCCGGCCAATATGTGGCCACCGGCGCATCATACTCGATCAGGCCACGCTCCGCCTGCACATGCACCGCGACGGCGGTCACCGCCTTGCTGACGGAAAACACGTTGAACAGCGTGTCGCCGTCCACTTTCGCGCCACCGTCTTTTTCAGTCGTTCCTGCCCACGCATCGACAATCTGCGACTGGCCCTGCCAGGCCGCCACCTGAACGCCGATTTCGCGCCCCTCCGCCACCAGGCGATCGAGCACTGCCTGCACCGCATCGTTGACCCGCGCCATTCGCCGCCGCTCCCTCTCCCGGAACGGCTCTAAGTTATGTAGTGCCACTACACAACGCAATCGCGATCACATCACAAGCGCGATCTTCCCGCAGCCGCCCGCCTCCACCAGCGCGTGCGCCGCCGCGGCCTCCTCCAACTTCATGCAGCGCGCAACAGGATGAATGATTTCCCCCGCCGCCACCGCCTGCAGCAGCCGCGCCAGCCGCGCCCCATCCTGATGCACCGCGAAGAAAACCGGCGTCGCGCCAAGCCCCTCGGCGGGAACAGGCGTTGTTGCCGCCGTAACAATCGAACCGCCCGGCGCCAGATGCCGGCACAGCGCCGCCACCTCCGCGCCGCCCACCGTGTCCGCCACG
>JAATGE010000291.1 GCA_015654825.1 Rhodospirillales bacterium | reverse complement strand
GAAACGATCGCGGCGCGCGTGATGGCGGCGCTGCCGGGCGCGCGGGGGGCGATCGCGGCGACACTGCTGACCGGGCTCGGAGGCGCCATTCCGGCCGGCGACCGCGCCGCGTTCCAGGCCAGCGGGCTGGCCCACCTGCTGGCGGTGGCCGGGCTGCATATCGGCATCGTCATGGGGCTGGTGTTCGCCGCGGTGCGGGCCGGATGCTCGGCGTTCGAACATGCGGCGCTGCATTGGCCGGTGCGGCGCATCGCGGCGGTCGCGGCGCTGGCGGCCGGACTGCTTTATTTGGCCCTGACCGGGGGGCACATTCCCATCCTGCGCAGCTTTGCCATGGCGTGCGTGGTGACGCTCGGGGTGCTGAGCGGCCGCCGCGCCATTTCGGTGCGCGCGCTGGCGCTGGCGGCGGTGGCGCTGATGCTGTTCGCGCCGGCGGAGGTGATGGGCGTCAGCTTTCAGATGAGCTTTGCCGCGGTGCTGGCGCTGGTGGCGGGATGGGAGGTGCTGGCACCACGGCTGGCGCTGCTCGGCGCGGGGGCCTGGTGGCGCGGCCCGGCGCTTTATGTCGGGGGTTTGGCGTTGACCAGCGCGCTGGCGGGCACTGCCTCGCTGCCGTTCGCGGCGTACCATTTCGGCAATGCGGCGCTGTTCTATGTGCCGGCGAACGTGATCGCGGTGCCGCTGACGGGGCTGTGGGTGATGCCGTGGGGGCTGGCGGCGCTGGGGCTGATGCCGGTCGGGCTGGAACGCCTGGCGCTGGTGCCGATGGGGTGGGGCGTCGCGGGGCTGCTTTCGATCGCGCATACGGTCGCGGCGTGGCCGGGCGCTACCGCGCCGGTGCCGCAGATACCGCCGGCCGGGCTGCTGCTGGTGGCGCTGGGGCTGGCGGTGCTGTGCATCTGGCGTACGCGGGGGCGGCTGGCTGGGCTGGTGCCGCTGGCGGTGGGGGTGGCCTCGCCGTGGCTGGTGGTGGCGCCCGATATCGTGGTGGCGCCGGATGCCAGGGTGATTGCGGCGCGGATCGGGGACACGGTGTTCTGCAGCGTGGCGCGCGGTGCCTCGGGGTTCGAATTGCAGGACGCGGCGCGGGTCTGGGGGGTGCGCGCGGCGTTGCCATTTCCGATCGACGGGAGTGCGGCGGGCGGGGCGGTTGCTTGCGGGGGCGGCGCTTGCCGGCTGCGTTTCGGTGGTCACATCGCGGTGCTGCTCATGGATCCCGCGGCCGATTGCGCCGGCGCGGCACTGGCGGTGGCGGCGGCGCCGTTGCGCGGGCGCTGCGGGCCGGCGGCGGAGGTGGATCGTTTTTCAGTGCTGCGCGACGGGGCGACGGCGGTGTATTTCGCGCTGGGGAGGGCGGTGGTGGTGACCGATCGCTCGCTACGCGGGGCACGCAAGTGGGTGATTGTGACCGGGCCGGTTCGATCCCGGCTGCCGGCGGCGATAGCAGAGTATAGCCAGGGGCTATGCACCTGGACCCCGCTGGGGCCAGTAGGCCCCAGGCCCCCACTTTTTGGGGGGAACGGCAAAGCCATCATCGACATGAGTTTTCTGGCTTCGCCGTCTCCCCCCCAATAACGGGGGTCTGGGGCCTCAGGCCCCAACGGGTCCAGGGCAGAGCCCTGGCCTTTTTCTTATGAAACCCGCGTCATGAAGCGGGTTTCACTACAAAGTCAGAGCAATGTTCAGGCGGGTTGCCTTAATTCCACACCCAGGCGGCGCGTTGCCGTGCTTAACCCACAACCTTCCGGGAGACCCCATGAGCCTCAATTCCTCGCGACCCACCCTGCGGCGGCTGCTGGTCGCGACGCTGCTGGCCGGTACCGCGCTCGGCGGCCTTTCGTCGGCCGGCATTGTGCATGCCCTGGCCCAGGATACCCCACGCGCCGGCGCCATTCAGCGCCCGCAGCTCAGCCCCCCGCTGCCCGACTTCGTCGATCTGGTGAAGCACGTAAAGCCGGCGGTGGTCAGCATCACCAGCAAGATCGAGGAGCCCGAGGAGGGCCTGGCCGGGCAGAACATCAATCCGTTCGGGCAGCAGCTGCCTATCCCGCTGCCGTTCCCGTTCGGCAACCAGCAGCAGCGCCACCACACCATGGAAGCACGCGGCTCCGGCTTCGTGATCGATGCGGACGGCACCGTGGTGACCAACAACCACGTCGTGAAGAACGCAAAATCGGTGACCGTGACGCTGGATGACGGCACCACGCTGCCGGCGAAGATCCTTGGCCGCGACACTCGCACCGACATTGCCGTGCTGAAGGTCAAGGCGGACCACAAGCTGCCGTTCATCAGCCTCGGCGACTCGGATGCGGCGCAGCCGGGGAGCTGGGTGATTGCCGTCGGCAATCCGTTCGGCCTCGGTGGCACCGTGACGGCCGGCATTGTTTCGGCGCGCGGCCGCGACATCGGCGACGGGCCGTACGACAGCTTCATTCAGATCGATGCGCCGATCAACCAGGGCAACTCCGGCGGGCCGCTGTTCACGCAGGACGGAAAAGTGGTCGGCGTGAATACGGCGATCCTGTCGCCGAGCGGCGGCTCGGTCGGCATCGGCTTTGCCATTCCTTCCAACACCGTGAAGAACGTCGTGCTGCAGCTGGAGAAATCCGGACGCGTGACGCGCGGATTTATCGGCGTGCAGGCGCAGAGCGTGACTGCCGCCATGGCCGGCGCGCTGCGCCTGCCGGCGAGCAACAGCGACGATCGCGGCGCGCTGGTGGCGAGCGTGGAGCCGGATAGCCCGGCGCTGCATGCGGGCGTGCAGCCGGGCGACGTGATCACTTCGGTGAACGGCCACCAGGTGGTTAATCCGCGCGAGCTGGCGATTACCATCAGCCAGATCCCGCCCGGCGGCGACGCGGTTCTTGCGGTCTATCGCAACGGTACCGCCAAATCGATCGACGTGACGGTGGGCACGCTGCAGGGCGACCAGGCGAGCGGGCGGGTCGGCAACAGCGCGCAGGGCAGCCCGTCGCTCGGGGTCGGGTTGCAGGCGCTGACGGCCAATCTGCGCCAGCAGCTGAGCATACCGGAAGGCGTGCGCGGCGCGGTGATTTCCGAGGTGCAGCCCGGATCGGTCGCGGAACAGGCGGGGCTGCAGGCGGGCGATGTGATCGTGGGTGTGGGCGAGCAGGCGATCACCAGCCCGGGCGAGGCCACGCACGCGATCCGCGATGCGCTGAAGAACAGCCAGGCGGTGGCGCTGCGGATTATTCGCGACGGGCAGCCGGCGTTCGTTGCCGTGACGCCGTCGCAGAACGATCAGGCTAACAACGACAACGACGACGATAGCAAGTAGTCAGGCGTCAGGGGTCAGGGGTCAGGCGTCAGGCTTCAGGCTTCAGATATCAGTCGTCAGATCGGTTTTTTCTGACGACTGAAGCCTGACGACTGACCACTGAATCAAGCGTTACCCACCGGCCGCAAGCATTCTGCCGAAGTCTCCCGCAGCAGTACGGCGAACAGTTTCAGCGCATCGGCGGCGCCGCGGTCGTGCAACGTCCGGGTGGTGAACTGCACGGCGAACAGCTCGGCCTGATCGGCGATGATCGTCGAGGCCTGGCGCATGGCGGCTTGCGCCAGCGACAGTTGCAGCTGTTCGGAGATGCTCTGCCACTCGGTGCGCGGGATTTTGCTGGCCATGGCGGCGATCATGCGCCGCCGCCCCTTAAGAGCGTGTGAGTTCGTACAGCGCCACGGTGGCTGCCGTGGAGACGTTCAGGCTTTCCATGCTGCCGGGCATCGCGAGGCCGGCCAGCTCGTCGCAGGTTTCGCGCGTCAGGCGGCGCATGCCGCTGCCCTCGGCGCCGAGCACCAGGGCGACGCGGCGCTCGGCAAGCGCGGTGCCGCGCAGCGGCGGGGCGTCCGCGGCGAGGCCGACGACCCAGCAATTGGCGGCTTTGAGGGCGACGATCGTGCGGGCCAGGTTTACCGCACGGATCAGCGGCACGGTTTCCAGGGCGCCGCTGGCGGCTTTTGCCAAAGCGCCGGTTTCCTCGGGCGAATTGCGGTCCTGTGTAATGACGGCGGCGACGCCGAAGGCCGCGGCGGAACGCAGGATGGCGCCGATGTTGCGCGGGTCGGTGACCTGGTCGAGCACGAGCAGCGGGCCTTTGTGCTCCAGCACGGTGGCGAGCGCGGGCTGGCCGAGCGGGTCGGCAAGCAGGGCGGCGCCCTGGTGCACGGCGTCGTGGCCGAGCAGGTGGTCGAGGCGGCCGCGCTCGGTGCGCTCGGCGGGTACGCTGAACGGCGGGGGCACCAGGGCAGACAGGGTGGCTTCGGCTTCCTCGGTCAGCAGCAGGCGGCGCAGGCGGCGTGCGGGGTTGGCAAGGGCCGCGGCGATGGGGTGGATGCCATAGAGCCAGATCGCGCCGGAGGGCGTTTGCGGCCGCGCGCCGCGCTGGCCACCCTGCTGCGGGTGGCGCGCCTGGGGGGGCGTGCGCGGCGGGTCGGAGGGCTTGCTGGTGCGCGGTGGCGCGGTCAGCCGCCCCGGGCCCTGCGGCTGGTGCGGGTTTTGGGGCGGACGGCTGCCGTGCGCGGGGGGTTTCATGCGGGGCGCTATACCGGGGCGGCGTGGTTCCCGCCATGGGGATAGCGCATGCGCCGGCGTAGTTCCGCGGAATCGTTGACACGCGCCGGTTTGCGGAATAGGTCGCCGGCCTTCCCGCCCGTGGAGGGGTGCCCGAGTGGTTAAAGGGGACGGACTGTAAATCCGTTGGCTAACGCCTACGTTGGTTCAAATCCAACCCCCTCCACCACATTCAAATACGCGGGCGGTGGCTGCCGGCGGGCGTTCGTGGGGCGCCGCGGGCCGGGGACGGCGGGGCGGAGCCTCGATATCAGATCGGATCGTTGGCGCGGCGGTGTGGGGTGTCATGGGCTTGACCAGACGGTTTGTGCCCGAACGCGCCAGGCTGGCGTACGCCGCCGCGACTTCATACCGGCGCACATACGGGCGGTTTCCGAATTTGATATTTCCCTCGACTTTCAATGAGAAAGTGCAGCAGCGGAAGGTTGTCGATCGCGACCCGCTGATGCCGATTCTGGCGGATAAGCTGCTGGTCAAGGATTTCGTGCGTCAGCGTCTGGGCGACGAATGGCTGATACCGACGCTTTGGCATGGAACCAGGCTGCCGCCGCTGGCCGAACGGGATTGGCAAATCCCGTTTGCAATCAAGACGACCCATGGCAGCGGCTGGAACCAGTTCGTGCGGTCCGATGCGGAACGGGATTGGACCGCTATCGAGCGGAAACTGCAGGGGTGGCTGGCAACTACCTACGGCCGGCATGCGGGTGAATGGCTGTATGGCAG
>JAATGE010000296.1 GCA_015654825.1 Rhodospirillales bacterium | reverse complement strand
GGGAGAAGTGGTTTGGCGTGGTGTGGTGTTTTCTCGATAGGGGAGGCATGCTTGCGAGACTACTCGGTTTGCTTCTTCGGCCGAGAGAGATAGTAAGTACGGGAGTACGGCGCAGCGACGATCCACTGCCGCATGACAGAGAAGAGATGAGATGAATGGAGATCAAGGGAAAGGGATCCGAAAGACAGGGGTCCTATAGTGCTGGGTTGGGAAAGGCTTGCGATCCGAACATACGGAGTATGGAGTGGAAGCTGGTTCGGGGGTTGAAGTTATAGCGTGGGTGGGTACTGTATTACCGATGCCGAGTAGCATACGCTGTATCAACTTCGATGCGGCAGGCGGAGAACCGCTAGCGCCGATTCGCAAGCCTCGCCCGAAATGGAAATGGCGATGCCAGCGCACGTCTCTGGCTCCACGAACGAGCGAAGCGAGCCCGGGGGTCTGGGGGGAACCCTCAGGAAGAGCCGCCCTTAGGCCCCAGACCCCAATTTTGTTTGTTCCGGACTCGGCATCGACACCGAGCGGCTCGATGGAGCGCAGTGCCTGCACGGCTGCTTTTCACGAACCGTTGCGTTGACAGCCCTTGGGAGACGGCACAGGCTGGCGCCTATGCGACGATCTGCGGGGAACAACCATGATGCGAACGACCTCATGCCTGGTGTTGGCGATGGCATTGGCGGGAGGCGCGTCGGTGGCGCGGGGTGCCAGCCTGATCAAGGATGGCGGGTTCGAGAAGCCGGTGACGCCGGCGGGGAGCTTCCTGGTTTATGGTACCGGGCAGAATTTCGCGAAATGGACCGTTGTCGGCGCGTCGGGCAATGTGGCTACGGTGAGCACTACATTTGTTCAGAACGGGTACAGCTTTCCCGCCAAGAGCGGCAAGGCGTGGCTGGATCTGACCGGCATCAGCAATACCGCCACGGGCGTCGCGCAGACCATCAAGACCGTCGCCGGCACCGGCTACACGGTGACGTTCTGGGTGGGGAACGTTAGCAATTCCGGCGGTATTTTCGGCACGACCAGCACGGTGGATGTGTACGACGGCACGACGTTGCTGTCGGCGGCGACGAACTCCAAGGGGACCGGCGGTACGAAGCAGGTGTGGCAGAAATTCACGACGAGTTTTGTGGCGACGGCGTCGAAGACGACGCTGAGTTTCGTCAATGGCGACGTTGGCAGCGACACCAATTGCGGGCTGGATGCGGTCAGCGTCGTACCGGCGGCACTCGCGCGGCGGTAGCGGCATGAGCGGCAAGCCGGCTGCCATCCGTTGGGCGGAACACGCCGCGCGTTGCCGCCCTACGCGTGACGCCGCCTACCAGGTTTCGGCCCAGGGGCGCAGATCGAGTTCGTGGGTCCAGGCGCTGCGGGGCTGCTGGTAAAGGTGCCAGTAATTTTCGGCAATGGCGTCGGGGTCGAGCAGGCCGTCGGGGCCGCGCATTTCCTTCAGCGCGGGTAGCAAAGTGTTGATGCGGTCGCCGTCGATCGCGCCGTCGACGATGACGTGGCCGACGTGGATGCCTTGTGGGCCGAATTCGCGGGCGGCGGATTGCGCGATGGCGCGCAGGGCCGCCTTCGCCGATGCGAAGCCGGCGAAATTGCCGCGGCCGCGCAGCGAGGCGCTGGCGCCGGTGAACAGCACGACGCCGCGCTTGCGAGGCAACATCGCCTTGATCGCGGCCTGGGCAAAGAACAGGCCAGCAAGCGCGTTCACGCGCCACATGTTTTCGAAAAATGCCGCATCCATATCGAGCAGGCCGTTGGGCCGGTTGCCGCCGGCATTGAAGATGGCGGCCTCGAGCGGTGCTTCCGGCAGGTCCGCGGCGCCGATGACAGCGTGCACGAGCGCTGCGTCGGTGACGTCGCCGACAATCGAGGTGACGACGGCACCGGAGACGCGCAGTTCGTCCGCGCTGGCGCCCAGTTTCTCGGCAGAACGGCCGAGGATGGTCAGGCGGAAGTTTTCGCGGGCGAAACGCCGCGCGATGGCGGCCCCGAGGCCACGCGCGGGCCCGACGCCAAAGACAACAGCAGAACGTTGCACCGCCTCGGATTGTTGCATGAAGGCCTCGCTACGGGTCCGGCAGCCGGCGTTCCCCCGCTGTATATGTCAGCCGAAGAACTGATTAATCGGGGTCTGGGGCCTCAGGCCCCAGCGGGTCCAGGGCAGAGCCCTCGCCTTCCGTTCCTAACTAGCCAATCTGTAACGATCAGCCGCATGGTCGCGCGACAGATTAGGGCCCAGTTTAGCGCGTGCCGCGCTAAACTCCTTCCAGTCCGCGATTTCAGGCAGGCTAGGGATCGTAATAGCCTCGCCCTGGTCGAGGCCTGCCAGTGCCGCGT
>JAATGE010000006.1 GCA_015654825.1 Rhodospirillales bacterium | reverse complement strand
GGGTCTGGGGACTTGTCCCCAGCGGGTCCAGGGCGGAGCCCTGGCCTTTCTGGAATTGACATCACTGCATCGCTTGCCATCGGCCCGTCACGTCGTAAATGCGCCGCCGCCCGTACGCCGGGCCGACGATGAAAACATGCCCAGCACGGGCATGCCGGTCGCGTACGCCAATCCGTCCGCGGTGAGAAAAGTCGGCCGCACCACGTAACCAAGCAGGAACCAGATCCCGGCCACCAGGCCGCCGAGCAGGACGCTCGCCAGGCAGATCAGCTTTCGTGTGGCCGTCGGTCGCTGCGGCGCGCGCGCCGGTTGGATCACGCGCACGTTCGCCATGCGCAGCGCGTCCTCGGCTTCGGTCAATCGTTGCTCGGCCAGCACACGGCTGGCGGCCGCGAAATTCGCGTCGGCGACATTTTTCCGGCGCATCAGATTGGTCAGCGATGTTTCGGTCGCCTCCAGGCGCCCGAGCGAAGCAGCGATATCGGACAATTCCGTATGGAGTGCGCGGACGCGTGCGACGGCCGCGGCTTCCTCGGTCGCCGCATGCGCGCGGTCCACCAGTAGCGGATCGATCGCTAGGCTGCGGCCGTCGCGCACCACCGAAGGATTCTTCGGCGTCGCCACGCTCGCGCGCTCGGCCTCACGCACCTCTAACTGCGTCACCAGGTCGGTCACCTTGCGGCTGGTGTCGCGATAATTCGTGCGCGCAATGCCGATATTTTCGTGCAGCGCCAGCAAGCTGGCATCGATCGCGGCGAGGCGGGTGTCGTGGTCCTGTTCCCGGTACAGCGGCACCGACGGCGGAATGCCACGGATTTGCTGTTCCAGCGTCGCAAGCCGGGCGTGCTGCTCGGCCGAAGCGGCAAGCGCGTCGGCCAGCGACTGCGCGGCATCGCTTTGGCGCTGCAGCAGCAATGCGCGCTCCGCGGCACTGTCCGAAATCGCATGCGCCTTCTTGTAGCCTGCCAACTCCGCGTCGGCCTCGCGCACCGCGACGCCAAGCGCATCGGTCTCGCCCCGCACCGCGGTGAGCTGCGGGTCGTCGTACACGTGGCCGCGGCGTTGCGCATAGCGCGCCATCATGGTGTTCAGCACCTGCGCCGCGACGGCGCCGCTGCGATGGCCGAACGTCACGGTAATGATATTGGACTCCTTGGCCGGCAGAACGGTGAGGTCATCGGCGAACCAGTCGAGCGCCCGGTCCTGCAAGGCTGCCTGGGGATCCAGCGGGGTAACGCGCCAGGGGGCCAGCAGGAAATGGGCCGCATCGGCCAGCAGGCGCAACGGTGCCGGCTGCGCGGATTCCGGATCGAGCGACGGGTAGATCGATGCGACACCGAGGGCGCCCATGGTGCCGGCATGCAATTCATCGCTTTCAAGGATGACCGTCTCCGCCTTCATGATCTGGTCCAGCGCCAGGGCGGAACTGTTGAAGGCCCGTGAGCCCGCCTCCTGGCGGACGGTGAATTCGGGGGCGGGCAGCACCGCCAGCGTGGCGGTTGCCCGGAACCGCGGTGGCAACAGCGCCGCAATCACCAGCCCGGTCGCGACGGTGGCGGCGAAGATGCCGAGCGCGCCGCGTCGGCGCGCGCGCAAATGGGCCAGGAACTCGCCGATCGGCGGCCCCTCCTCACGCTGGCCACGCGCCTCACTGCCGCTCATGCCGCGGCCGCCCGTTGCGGCTTCGCCGGTTCGGCCGTTCTTGCCTGGCTGGCGAGAAACTCGTTGACGGCTTCGGCAATCCCCGCCTCGTGCGGAATGAAACGACCGGCCGGCACCAGTGCGCGACGCACCGAGGCAGGGCGGCCCCGGCTGCGAAACAGACGCCGCATGGCGGGGGTCACCCGATCCGGCGGTTGTCCCACGGCGCGGCTGAGCAGGGCGCGCACCGGCCCCGCGATCCAGGTCTCGGCATCAAGGCGGCCGGCGCGGATGGCGGGCAGCGCGTCGATTTCCAGCCGTCGCCCCAGTCGCCGGAAATACACATTCCAGGTCAGCGTCTCCGGCGAAAGCAGATGATAGATCCCCGCGTCCGATGCCGGTCGCAGCACAGTGGCGATCGCCTGTGCGACATCCTGCACGTGGACCAGCGGGCTCAGCCCGGCGCCCTCCGTCCCGAGCCAGCCAAGCCGGCCAGCCAGCAGCAGGCGGCACAAACGGTCCACCCATTGCGGACTGCCGGGGCCGTAAATGCAGCCTGGGCGCAGAATGACGCAGCGGCCCGCGACGCCAGGGACCGCCAGCAGGCGTTGTTCCGCTTCCAGCTTGGCGGCCCCATAGGCATGCAACGATGCCGGCCGGGGTGGTGAGGTCTCATCCAGCACGCCGCCCATTTGGCCGAATACCGCCAGGCTGCTGAGCTGCACCACCCGCAGCGCCGGGTGGCGGGACAGATGATCACTCAAATTTGCCGCCACGCGCAGCATCGCACGCGGCGTGCCCGCCATGAGGTTGATCACCAGGTCCGCACCATCCAGCGCCTTCCGCAACGCACCCGGGTCGGTCGCGTCACACGGCTCATAGCCGAACGTTATCGACTCCGCCGGGCGCCGCCGCCCGATTCCGAGGACGTCGAATCCATCTCCGGCAAGCACCGGCAACAGCGCGCGGCCCAGGTAGCCGCGAGCGCCGATCACAACAGCACGACCTGGCATTGCAGTGGCCTCCATCCATCAACCCTGGGTTGACTATCTCTTAGCTGATGTTGATAGTTGCGGCAACGGACTATGAGGGCATGCGGGTGGTTCCGGCGCGGAAATTTTCGGCCGAGCCGGCGCCCCGCGGAACTACGGCAGCCGCATCGCGCGGGCCCGTGCACGTGTTGCTGGTGGCGCCATTCGCGGCGCGTGGCGGCGGCATGGGCCGCATCATGGCCTACCTGGCCACCCAAGGTGCCGAAGGTGTGCGCTTCGAAATGGTCGAATCGCGAGGCAACGGCCCGGCAATAACCTCGTCATGGTACCTGCTGCGAGCCGGCGCCCGCATCGTTGCGGCGGCCTCGCGCGCCACGCCGTCCGTTGTTCACCTGAACATGGCCGAGCGCAGCTCGGTTCTCCGCAAGGGGCTGTTGCTGCTGCTGGCCCGGCTGCTGGGACTGCCGACGCTGCTGCACCTGCATGCCGCGGAAATCATCCCGTTCTACCAGCGCCTGCATCCACCGGGCCGTGCGCTGCTCGGCATGATATTTCGTGCTGCCAACGTGTGCGTCGTGCTCGGCGAGCCATGGCGCGCCTGGCTGGCGGACGGGTTGCGCGTGGCGCCTGCGCGGATCGTCGTGCTGCGCAACGGAGTGGCGGTGCCGGCGATCACGCATCGCGCATCGGCTGCCGACGGGTTCACCTTCGTGTTCCTCGGCAATCTGCTCGCGCGCAAGGGATTGCCCGATCTGCTTCGGGCGCTGGCGGAGCCGCGGCTGGCGGACAAGCGGTGGCGGCTCGTGGTGGCAGGCGGCGGCGATGCGAAAGCGCTCCGCCGGCTGGCGCAGTCATTGAATATAAGCGCGCGGGTGCATTTTGCCGGCTGGCTCGATCGCGCCGCCGACGACGCGGTGCTGGCCGGCGCCGACGCGCTGGTGCTGCCGTCGCACCACGAGGCGCTGCCGCTGGTGATGCTGGAAGCAGCCGGGCTGGGCGTGCCAGTCATTGCCACACCGGTGGGTGCCATCCCGGAATTGTTCCGTGATGGCGAGTCGGCGCTGCTGGTGCCGCCGGGCGATCACGTCGCGCTGTCGGCCGCGTTGCACCGGCTGCTGAGCGAACCAGAATGTTGCGAACTGCTATCCCGCAACGGTCGTGCATTGTACCAACGTGAATTCGCCGTCGCTTCGTTCGCGGAGGGGCTGCGGCGCCTCTATGTCGATCTCGCCGCCGCCAAGCGCCCGGTATGATCGCCGACGCCAACGAAATCGTCGCGACGGCGCCTCGGGCGGATATTTGCGTCGTCGGAGCGGGCCCCGCCGGCATTGCCATGGCTCTCGCCCTCGCGGATGCCGGGGCTTACGTATTGGTGCTCGAGTCCGGCGGCCGGCGGCCGGATACCGCAAGCCAGGATCTGTGCCGCGGAGAGGTCGTGGATCCCGCGCTGCATTGCCCGCCGCACACCTATCGGCGCCGCTGTCTCGGTGGCTCCAGCACAATCTGGGGCGGGCGCTGCGTACCGCTCGATCCGGTGGATTTCGCGCCGCGGCCCTGGCTCGGCCTGCCGGGCTGGCCGATCGCATATGGCGACCTGATCCCGTACTGGCACCACGCCCACACCCTCGCCGAACTCGGCGATTTCGACTACTCCGCGCGCAGCGCCGTGCCCGGCGGAATGCGGCCGATGTTCGCGGGCTTTGCCGATGCAACGGTCAGCACCGACCGCATCGAACGATTCAGCCCGCCGACCGATTTTGGCCGCGCCTACGCCGGCAGGCTGCGGCGCAACCGTCGCATCGACGTCATGCTGCACGCCACCTGCACCGAAATCGCGCTGGAGCCGGGCGGCCGCGCGGTCAGTCATCTCGCCTGCGCAACACGCGCCGGCGCGCGCTTCCGCGTCCGCGCGCGCGCCTATGTGCTCGCCGCCGGCGGTCTGGAGGTTGCGCGCCTGCTGTTGGCCAGCCGGGCACAGATATCTGGCGGCGTAGGAAACGACTACGATCAGGTCGGCCGCCATTACATGTGCCATCTCGGCGGCACCGTAGGGCTCTTTGTTCCCGCCGCCGGCCGCCTTCCCTGGCATGGCTACGAGCGAAGCGTGGACGGGGTTTATTGCCGCCGCCGGTTCTCGATCGAACCGTGGGCGCAACGCGGCTGGCGGACCACCAATGTCGTCGCCCGCCTGCAGCACCCGCGCCTCGCCGACCCCGCGCATCGCACCGGCGCGCTCTCGGCGCTCTACCTCACGCGCCACCTGCTGTCGTTCGAATACTCCATCCGTATGGCGGCCCCAGGCCAGCATGGCGGCCCTTTGCCGCACCTTGCGAATGTTGCGCGCGATCCGTTCGGCACCGCGCTGTTCGCCTGGGACATGCTGCGGCGCCGCGTGCTGGCCGCCCGCCGGTACCCGTCATTGACCATACCGCCGCGCGCCGGCTGCTTCACGCTCGACGTGCACGCCGAGCAGCTGCCCAACCCCGATAGCCGGGTCACGCTGGCGGATGCGCAGGACCGCTTCGGCGTCCCGCAACCGCGGATCGACTGGCGCTATCTGCCCGCCGATATCCGCGCCGTGCGCACATCGCTCGGCCTGTTCGGGCAGGCCCTGGCGGCCGGCACGCACGGGACGCTGGCGTTCGATCCGGACCAGGTCGAGGACGACATGCTGCGCGACGGCGCCTATGGCGGCCATCACCTGGGCACCGCGCGCATGTCGGCCTGCCCCCGCTCAGGCGTCGTGGACGCGAACTGCCGGGTGCACGGCGTCGCCAATCTCTACATCGCCGGCGGTGCCGTGTTCGCCACGTCCGGGCAGGCCAACCCGACCCTGACGATATTGGCGCTCGCCCTGCGCCTGGCGGATCATCTGCGGCCGCTGTTGCCGGTGACCGGTCGTGCTGCCGTTGCGGCGGAAGGGCAGGGGCTCTTTTCCGGAACCCCGACCGCCCCTTAGGCTCCCGCCCCGATTCGCAACGCCCGGGGGCTGCTGATATGGGTTACGCGCACGGCGTGGCTGCCCATCCGCCGGTTATCCGTTTTGGGTCTTTTCAACTGCCGCGCCAGGCTGCAATGAGCGGGTGCAGCAAGCCCGGTTCGCACGGAAAGGTTCGCCATGTCGTCCACCGCCCACGCCACGGTCCACCCGCACGGAGAAGGTGAGGGCGGCACCCGCCGCGACTTTCTGACCCTGGTGGCCCTGGCCGGCGCCGCGGTCGGCGCCGGCGCCATCGCCTGGCCGTTCATCGACAGCATGCTGCCCGCGGCCGACACGCTGGCCGCCGGGGAGCCGATCGACGTCGACATCAGCAAGATCGCCCTCGGCCAGCAGATCGTCGTGGTCTGGCGCGGCAAGCCGATCCTGATCGTGCGGCGCACGCCGGAAGCACTGAAAACGCTGCAGGACCCGAAACTGCTAGGCATCCTCACCGACCCGAATTCGACGGTGATGCAGCAGCCGACGTACGCGGACAACTGGCACCGCAGCGTGAACCCCGAATTCGCCGTCATGGTGGGGATCTGCACCCACCTCGGCTGCGTCCCGGTGTTTTACCCGAACCCGAGCGCCACGGACCCGCAACCGAACTGGCCCGGCGGCTATCTGTGCCCCTGCCATGGCTCCAAATACGACCTCGCCGGCCGGGTCTATTCCGGTGTGCCGGCGCCGTACAATCTGCCGGTACCGCCGTACAAGGTACTGAACGCAAAAACCGTTCGGATCGGCGAAAATCCCGAGGGCAACACGTTCGATCTGAATGACATCGTGCAGATTTGACGGCGTACGGCCAGGGCTCTGCCCTGGACCCGCTGGGGCCAGTAGGCCCCAGACCCCATTCTTGTGGGGAACGGCGAAGCCTGAAAAATCGTGGCTCGTACAGGCTTCGCCGGGGAGACGATGAAAAGCCGCGC